>JAFUTM010000369.1 GCA_017484235.1 Selenomonadaceae bacterium | reverse complement strand
CTTTGAATAAGCAAACTAAAAACACCGGCGCCGAGTTTCGTCAACGCCGATGTTTTTTATTTACCTAATCCCAGCAATTTAAGGAAAAATCGGAATTTGTTTAAATCACTGACGGACTATTCAATTTTAATTACTTCTTCCAGACTTCGCCAACAGTTCTGTTGAGGAGAGGCTTGCGCTCATAAACAGCATTCTGGCCAAGTTCTTCTTCAATACGAATGAGCTGGTTGTACTTATCCATACGGTCGGTGCGGCTGAGTGAACCAGTCTTGATCTGACCGCTGTTGGTTGCAACTGCGATATCAGCAATAGTAGCATCTTCAGTCTCGCCGGAACGATGTGAGGTGACGGTGGTGTAGTTGTGACGATGTGCCATTTCGATTGCTTCGAGAGTCTCAGTGAGTGAACCGATCTGGTTGACTTTGATGAGAATGGAGTTTGCTGCGCCCATTTCAATGCCCTTCTTGAGGAACTTGGTGTTGGTGACGAACAGGTCATCACCGACGAGCTGGCAGCGTCCGCCAATACGTTTTGTAAGTTCAACCCAGTTATCCCAGTCGTTTTCATCGAGACCATCTTCAATGGAGTCAATTGGGAATTTGTTGATGAGTTCTTCGAGATAATCAATCTGCTCTTTTGCGGAGAGTCTCTTACCATTAGGATCTTTTTCCATACCGCTCTTGAGCTTCTTGTAATCATAGAACCACTGGCCATTTTCATTGTATGCAAACTCAGAAGCCGCGCAGTCCATAGCAATCTTGACATCTTTGCCTGGCTCGTAGCCTGCTGCTTTTATAGCATCAACGATAATCTGGAGCGCATCATCAATACCGTCAAGTTTTGGTGCGAAGCCGCCTTCATCACCAACAGCAGTGGAGAGGCCGCGTTTTTTGAGAAGTTTTGCAAGATTGTGGAATACTTCACAGCCCATGCGGACAGCTTCTTTAAGGTTAGGAGCACCGACTGGACGAATCATGAATTCCTGGAAAGCAATAGGAGCATCTGAATGTGAACCACCGTTGATGATGTTCATCATTGGAACTGGCAGTTTATAGGTATTGCAGCCGCCGATATAGCGGTAAAGTGGAATATTGAGAAGATTCGCCGCAGCTTTTGCAGCAGCAAGTGATACACCAAGAATCGCATTCGCGCCAAGTTTGCTCTTTGTAGGCGTTCCATCTAATTCAATCATCTTGTAATCGAGCGCACGCTGGTTGAGTACGCAGTCACCCTGAAGTGCAGGAGCAATAACGTTGTTGACATTATCAACAGCCTTCTGTACGCCTTTGCCGAGATAGCGGCCTTTGTCACCATCACGGAGCTCAAGTGCTTCATTTTCGCCGGTTGATGCGCCAGATGGAACTGCCGCACGACCAATTACGCCACATTCGAGAATTACATCGACTTCGACTGTTGGATTGCCACGTGAATCAAGAATTTCACGACCGATGATTTTTTCAATTTTAGAAGCGTTCTTTTTACCCATTAAACAAATCCTCCTATCACATAAAACAATAAATTATCATTTATATATATGTATTATATCAGTTCTTTTGTGAATTGCAAGTGATTTTATAAAAATTTTCAAAAAATTTTAAATTACGTATACAACTAAATTTAAATTTCTCAAATGCAAATGGAAATTAAACTTCAATGCTTGTGATTATAGTCTTTGTCAAATTGTAAATATCTTTTGTAATCATCATCTTGAACGTATTGCAGATAAAAATCATCAATCGGCATAAAAAGGTATCGTATACCTTCTAGCAGACCTAACCAGGCAGGTATTGTTGTCCAGCAGAATACGAAATACAATATGCCCCAAAAAGTTTTGCTCTGATAGAATTTATGAGCCCCAAATGAACCGAAAAAGATTGCAAGTGCAGACTGAATTATTTTTCTCTGAATAACTCGCGGTCGTTCACCTTCCGGAATGACGGACAGATTATTTAAATCAATTGGCGGGCGAATTGATCTTGGTCGATGCTTCCTGCCAAGCTGCTTGTTATAAGGCGTATATTCATATTCCAATGCTTCCGTTGGTTCCGCAATTTTACCGTCTGCGTTCAATTCGCCTATATCAATCACATCTGAGCGCTTAATGCCTTCAGCGTCGAGCTGCTGCTCCATAACCTTTAGTTCGGCTTCAACGGAAAGCATTTGATCATTTAGTATATGCTCAAACTGTTCAGCATATGCCTCATCAAGTGCCGCTAAAGTCGATTTCATTCGTTCTTTTAAGTCACGAACTTTATCGGTTGAGAGTTCGGTTTCCTCAAGGTCTTGATACTGCTGTACAATCTTGACGGCACGATCTTGGTAGTAATCAATAAATTTATATGCCAGCGGTATCCGTTCAGGGTGATTCTCAAGGTGCAGAATTAAATTTTTAGCGGTCTTCTGCATACGTGTAAGATGAGCGTTCATTTCTCTATCGTGAAGATTGCCTTGTTTTGTTTGAAGATAACGAAAATCAGTAACCGCTTTCTCAAAATTTTCACGCAATAGCTCAGCTTTATCTTCATCAAATTCTTTAAACGAAATTTTTGGCTGGCGATTTTTCCACCACGAATATATAGAACGACCGCCCAAGCCGAGACCGAAAATCAATGAGGTCATTCCGAGACGTGGAAAATCTCCGGCAGCACCAATACCGCCAAATATCACCATCATTATCGACATTATCAGCGTAAAGTATATCATTTTTCACACCACTCTCATTGATTTAATTTGATTATATTGTAACATAAAATTTTTATTATTGCAGTATTTTTATTTAAGATTTATTTTTGACAGGATATATAACGGCAGCGGCTCCAGCAATGAGCACAGTTAATATAATAGTTCGCGTGCCGGCTGAAATGTCTGAGAAAAATTCTGCAGCAATAAAACTCAAAATGAATCCGGCAACTACAGTTATTGCAACGTTTCTGTCTTCTTTGGAAGGTGGAATTATAATAGCTAGAAACATTCCATAAAGTGCAACGCTCAACGCACTCACTGCTGAAGCTGGCAACACATTGCCTGCCATAATTCCGAGTGCCGTGCCGATTGACCAGCCTGGCAAAGCGACGAGCATTGCTCCATAATTATAAAATGGATTAAGCTTGCCGCTGCGTGCGACAGTTATTCCAAAGATTTCATCTGTTACATCAAATCCGACAAAAATTCTATGATAAAATGGTGTATCTGGCGAAAACTTTTGACTGAGCACCGTACTCATCAACATATATCTGGCATTAGCGACAAGCGTAATCAATGCCATTTCGAGGTAAGACGCATCGGCAGCTATTACGGTAAAGGCCGCGTACTCGCCAGCTGATGCATTATTAAAGAAGCTGGTTATAAAACCTTGAAACGGTGTGAGACCGGCATGTTTAGCTGCGATTCCAAGTGTAAAAGATACGACAAAATATCCCAGTCCGATTGGCACTCCGTCGCGTAGTCCTTCGCTTAGTGCCTGACGATGATTAATTAAAAATCCATTTGACATAAACAATATCTCCAATATTAAAATTTAAATATATAATAACCTAAAAATCAACAATGTCAACAGCAAAAATTAATTAGGAATTAGGAATGTTGAATTAGGAATTGAAAAATTACGAATTATGAATTGCGCATTAAGCATTAAATAATTCCTCATTCCTAATTCTCAATTCCTCATTAAAAAAGTCTTGACTTTTTTTCAACGTAATATAAAATAAAATTAGTATGTGTGACTATAAATAGGAGGGTATCATTATGGAAAAATCGAAAGTTTATTTTACTGACTTCAGAGTACCGACGGGTACGAGTTTACTGCAAAAACTCAGAAGTCTCTGCATCAAGGCCGGCATTAAACAAATTAATATGGAAGGCAAATTCGTTGCAATTAAAATGCACTTCGGCGAACTTGGCAACTTGGCTTTTATTCGTCCGCAATATGTTAAAGTCATTGCTGATCTTGTGAAAGAACAGGGCGGCATTCCATTTTTGACAGATTGTAATACTCTCTATCCTGGCAGTCGTAAGCACGCACTTGAACATATTGAGTGTGCAAATTTAAACGGCTTTAATTATACTACGACTGGCTGTCAAATAATAATTGGTGATGGACTTCGCGGCACTGATGAAGTTGAAGTACCGGTTAAAAACGGCGAATACATTAAGGAAGCGAAAATTGGCCGCGCTATAATGGACGCCGATGTATTTATTAGTTTTGCACATTTCAAAGGTCACGAGATGACTGGATTTGGTGGCGCAATTAAAAATATCGGTATGGGCTGCGGCAGTCGTGCCGGTAAAATGGATCAACATTCTTCCGGCAAAGTCAGCGTTGATGAAGAAAAATGTCGAGGCTGCAGACGTTGTGCCAAAGAGTGCGGCTCCGGCGCAATAACTTATGAAAATAAAAAAGCTCATATTAATCACGATATTTGTAAGGGCTGTGGTCGTTGTATTGGCGCGTGTGCATTCGACGCAATCAGTAATGATCAATGGGACGCCGGCGATTTACTCGATCGTAAAATGGCGGAATATGCTCAGGCAGTCTGCCAGGATCGTCCGTGTTTCCACATTAATATGGCAATGGATATTTCGCCGAACTGCGATTGTCACGGTGAAAATGATGCGCCTATTCTTCCAGATATTGGTATGTTTGCTTCTTTTGATCCGGTTGCCATTGACCAGGCTTGTGTCGACGCCTGTCAGAAGCAGACTCCTATTAGAAACAGCCAACTTGGTGATAATCTTGCAAAACCTAATTGGAATCATCACCACGATCATTTTATGGACAGCAATCCAAATGTTCACTGGAAAGAAACGTTGGAACACGCTGAGAAAATCGGTATGGGCACCAGAGATTATGAACTCGTAACACTTAAATAATCAAGAACAAATTCTAATTTTATAGAAGGGCAGTGCTTCCACCGCCGGAAGCAAATATAAATATGTTTTCAAAAAAATTAATTGATTTAAAATCCAAAATTTTAATTGAACTTAAAGATATTTTTAATCGCGCTGATGAGACTTCTGAATTTAATACATTAAAAGTTTTAGATGCTATGCGTCAGCTTAAAGTTTCCGACGCTCACTTCAAAACATCAACCGGATATGCTTATGGCGATATAAGCCGCGAAAAGCTGGACGAATTGTATGCCGCAATTTTTAAGGCGGAACGAGCTTTGGTTCGTACACAATTTGTATCTGGAACACACGCATTGGCAACCGTTTTATTTGGTATACTTCGACCTAATGACGAGCTTGTATCATTGACTGGCGCACCTTATGACACTATGCAGACGGTCATTGGTCACGCTCACGAAGCCAGAGGCTCACTCAAAGAATTTGGCGTTAATTATAATGAGCTGCCAATGGTCGACGGTAAAGTTAATTTTGACGGTATAAAAGATGTCGTTACAGCTAAGACTAAGATAGCGTTAATACAACGTTCGCGTGGATATAGTATGCGTGAGTCTCTTTCTATTGACGACATTGAAAAAATCTGCGCGGAAGTCAGGCGAATTAATCCAAATTGTATAACGTTTATTGACAATTGTTATGGTGAATTTGTTGAAACACGTGAGCCGATTGAAGTCGGTGCAGATATTATCGCTGGCAGTTTGATTAAAAATATTGGCGGTGGTCTTGCTCCAACCGGCGGCTACATCGTCGGCAGGTCTGACTTGGTAGAACTTGCCTCTTACAGATTGACCGCGCCTGGTATGGGCGATGAGCTTGGCGCCAGTTTAGGTGATTAGCGACTTTTATATCAAGGATTGTTTATGGCACCTCATACTACTGCGCAGGCAGTCAAGGGCGCAGTCTTTGCCGCTGCTCTCTTTTCCAAATTAGGATATAACACACACCCTCTCGTTGATGAAAAACGTGGCGACATAATACAAGCAATCGAACTAAAATCACCGGAAAAGTTAATTAAATTTTGCCGCGCTATACAGGAATATTCGCCGGTTGATTCATTCGCCGCGCCGGAACCTTGGGATATGCCTGGTTATGAAGATAAAGTTATAATGGCGGCAGGCACATTTGTACAAGGTGCATCAATTGAGTTAAGCGCAGATGGGCCGCTTCGTCCGCCATATGCGGTCTATTTGCAGGGCGGTCTAACTTTTGAGCACGCAGTTATTGGCATTTTAGCAGCTGCACAATCTTTAGAACAATTAGAAATAAATAATAATGACTAATTAGGAATTATGAATGAGGAATTGAAAAAATTACGAAATAAGCATTGAGCATTACGCATTAAATAATTCCTCATTCCAAATTCAACATTCCTAATTATTTTGGTGGTGGATTTATTGAAAGCGTCAATGACTACTGTAAAAATCATAGCAGCATTATTAATTGTGCTGCTATTTGTTATAATTCACATTGTCGCACCGGATTTTTTGCCTGAAATAATTGAATTACTTTCACACGGCGACATAGTAGAAACGGCAGAATATATACGCTCGTACGGTTCAATGGCGGTTGTGTTTAGTTTTTTGTTGACGCTTTTTGTAAATGCACTCGGTTTTCCACCGGCGATAATTTTTTCAACGGCAAATACTTTGATATTCGGAATATTTTGGGGCATAACACTTTCCGTTGCGGCTGAAACAGTCGGCGTAACGATAAGTTTTTTACTGCTCCGATTTTTCTTTAGAGATACAGCCGAAAAAATTATCAGCAAGAGTAAGCGACTCAGTTCTATGGATCAATATAGCGGAGAAAAAGGCTTTATTGTAATGCTTATTGCCAGAATGGTGCCATATCTACCGTCTGCTCTCCTTAACGCAGTCGGTGCACTCTCTTCGTTAAGTTTGCGTGATTATTTTATAGCTTCACTTATCGGTAAATTTCCGTCAACCGGAATTGAAGCAATCATTGGTCACGATGCTATTTTGCAGGAAGAAGATCCAACTCGCATTATTATCGTTGTTGTATTTGCAGTTATCCTCATAGCTTGGGCTTGGTACTATCAAAAGAAAGTACACGCAAAATAACAGTTAATCTTTTTATATCTGATTAATCTAAAAATTTTAAGCTGCCACGTTGCTATGGCAACATCATTTATTTTATCTTGTGATATACTTACAATGAAAATATTTGTTGAGGTGGTAAATGTGATCGGCTTAAAGTTAAACGAACTGCCTTTATTTAAAGATTTATCTGACGACGAGATTGATCACTTCATCAAACAAACCGGAACCAGAGTTAAAAATTATGATTGCGGCAGTAGAATTTTGAAAGCGTATGAACCTAATTCTCAAATCGGTCTGCTTGTTCAAGGTGAGGCGCAAATTGTAGCCGAAGACAGAATGGGCAACGAGGCTATTGGTCATCAGCTTGAGCGCGGTGCAATATTTGGCAGTACGTCTGCGATTTTAGCAATGGAATGGAATCAAACTTCGATTGACGCTCTAACTGACGTTATTGTAATGTGGATTCCGTATAAATCATTGATTGGCATAGGCGTCAAACTCGGCCGTATTCACGGCGTTGTAATGAAAAACTTTTTGGAAGCATTTTGTAAAAAGAACGTACTGATGATGCAGAAGATTGAATTATTATCGCAAAAGTCTCTGCGTGAACGAATCATTTTATATCTGCTTCAACGTGAAAAACGCCAAAATACTGATAAAGTGCAAGTGCCAGGACGTATCCAAATGGCAAAAGAATTAGAATGTAATCGCAGTGCGCTGACACGTGAGATTGGTAATATGCAGAAAGATGGATTGCTTATTTGTGGTAAAAATTATATGCTGCTGGATAAAGATAAAATTCAATGATAAACAAAATTATTTTTGATAAAGTGAGTCTCAATTTTGGGACTTTTACTATATTTGACAACTTATCCGTTGAGTTCCGCGCAGGACAAATTACAGGAATAATCGGAGCAAATGGCGTTGGTAAGTCCACTTTACTAAAGCTGGCAGGTCAATTTATTCAGCCGGATTCAGGATTGGTGACGGCGTTCGATGATGATAAAGTCATCAATCGCATTGCTTTTAGACAAAAAATTGCTGCTATAACGCCAAGTATGAGTTTATACAGTCAGTTGACCGCGCTTGAAAATCTCAAATTTTTTACTAAAATGCGCGATAAAAAATTAATTGACAATGAGATTGATAAATTATTTAATCGCGTCAATCTCAATATTGAAAATAAAAATAAAATTGTCGGAAATTTTTCAACCGGTATGAAACAACGATTAAAATTAGCAATCCTGCTCGCAGTTGATTCAGATGTTTGGATTTTAGATGAACCAGGTAGCAATCTCGATGAATGTGGCAAACATTTGGTGCTCAACGAGATGAAAAACGCCGCTCAAAATGGCAAACTGGTTTTGTTGGCAACTAATGACAATGACGAAGCGGAGGCGGCTAATGAGCTTATCAGTCTACCGATTAATTGAAATTGTCAAAAAAGAATTTGCCGTCAGTATAAGGCAGCGTGCCATATTTTCCATAATGGTTATGTTTTCGCTGACGGCACTGGCAAGCATAAGTTTAGCAATTGGCGGTGCAGTTTTGGAGCCGGAATTGTTGTCCGCTCTGTTGTGGATAATAATTTTTTTCACGTCTTCTGCGATTGACAAGACCTTTGACGACGAGGCAATTGACACATTAAAAATCTATGGTGACGCGCAGTCAATATTATTCGGAAAAATGATTTATTCCTTTTTGTCAATATTGTTAGTTGTCATATTCATTCTACCGATATTTTTAATTTTGTTTGATTGTAGCGTAATATATCCACTTACATTGATAATAACGATAACTTTGGGATTATGCGGAATATCAAGTGCAGGAACTTTAATTTCGGCAATTTCGTCGGTAGCCTCAGTTAAAAGTGGACTATTCCCAATATTACTGTTTCCGATAATACTGCCGCTGTTTCTGCCAGCAATTCAGTTGACTTCGGCTGCGTTTTCCGGCAGCGTAATCTCGTATTCATTAATAATGGCGATGATACTTTATAATCTGATATTAACGATAGCAGCATCAATACTATTTGATAATTTATGGTACTAATTTACAACTCGCCAAATTATTGAGGTGGAAATGTTAGTTTTAATAATAATATTCACTTTGGCAGTGATCGCCGCAGTTTTTACGATTGTACCGCCTGCTGAAGGTCTTGGAAATCTAGTAAAGATTATATACTTTCACGTGCCGACGGCGTGGCTGTCTGTAGCAGCCTTTGTAACCAGCGCGGTCTATGCTGCCAGATATTTGAAAACTCAAAATTTATCTAAAGATGAACTCAGCGCAAAGGCCGCTAAAATTGGCTTTGTGTGTGTACTGCTATCAACGATTAGCGGCGCAATTTTTAGTAAATTGACTTGGGGCGCGTATTGGAACTGGGACCCTCGACAGACGACAATTTTTGTATTAATTTTAATTTATGGTGCATATCTAACATTGCGATCAGCAGTTACAGAAATTAAAACACGGGCTAAAGTCTCAGCGATATACTCTTTGTTATCGGTATTGACGGTGCCGTTTTTAGTTTTTATCTTACCGCGAATGTATTTTTCACTTCATCCGTCACCGATAATAAACTCCAGTGGAATAGATATGGATTCTACTATGTTGATAGTTTTAATTGCAGCTATACTGGATTCAACATTCATTTTTGTTTACTTAATGAGGAGGAAGCCGCAATAATGAATAGGAAAATTCTGCTTATCGTCTTAATCGTTATATTTGTTGGCTATGCCGGCTGGAATTTGTCGGAGTCAGTGACACCTTATGTCAGTATTGCTGAGGCTGAGGCATCTACCGGCAATGTGCAGGTCAAAGGTCTGCTCGATAAAAGCGTTGTACCGCAGCAATTCGACAATGAATTTCATTTTGTAATTAGAGATGAAGAAAATGGTCAAACTATGACGGTAAAATACAATGGAACTAAACCGGATCAATTTGATTCAGCTTACCACGTCGTTGCAATTGGCAAGTATAACGCTGATGATGAGGCTTTTCACGCAAATAAACTTCTAATTAAGTGCCCGTCTAAATATGAGAATCAGAAAGGCAACTCATAATGTTTATTACAAAAATTTAACAAATTTATTTAATGGAATAGGCACGATATTATATTTAATTACTGGTGGGTGGGCGGGCAGATTAATTTAGTTTGGTGGTGATTGATTATTGGAAGGTAACCTGATGTTAGGCGCGGCATTGGCGGCGTCGCTGGCGGTAATGCTGATGTGTTCGGTGTTCAAAGTTAAATCGGACAAATTAATCAAACAGATTTCAGCAGCATCGCTGGTACTCGTAACCTTGACAAGTATATATTTATGGTGGCTTATATTTAATAACAGATTCGACATTGCCTATGTCGCAAGTTATTCTTCAACGGAGCTGCCG
>JAFUTM010000368.1 GCA_017484235.1 Selenomonadaceae bacterium | reverse complement strand
TTAAATAATCAATATCCCTGGCGGCACAAGAAAAGTTATTCTACAACTTGGAAGGCAAACGCCTTCAAACTTATCAACCTAAAACTATTGCTCAGTCTTGCAATGTTCAACAATAAGAGACAAACTCCGATTGAAGTTAAATTGCCGAAATCAACGATAAAATTTCTGGCAGATAAGAAGTTGCAACAGATAAGTTTGATTTGGGACAATCATTTGAAGTTGGCAATCGTCTATGAAGATGGTGTCAAACCTGCAAAAAAGATTGATAACAATAATTGTTGTGGTGTAGATTTAGGTGAAATACATTCAATAACGGCATTTTCAGAAGAAGGCAGCGCAATTATCATAACAGGCAGATATTTGAGAAGTATCAATCGTTATCAGATAAAAGAAGCTGCAAAACTATCAAAGCTGATGGGTCGTTGCAAGAAGTATTCAAGACGCTGGCTGAGATTAAGAAAAGCTAAAAGAAAGTTGCTAGATAAGACCAACAATCAAATTCGGGATTTTAACCACAAGATAACGAGAGCTTTTGTGAATTGGGCGATTGCTCATAACATTTCAAAAGTCTATGTTGGCGATGTTGAAGGGGTAGAGCGTAACACCCGAAAGAAGAAACACAAACATACACGGCAAAAGTTGTCACGCTGGAATTTCGGCAAACATCTTGAATATTTGAAATACAAACTTGAAACGGTTGGAATTGAATTTGTGAAAATCTCGGAGGCATATTCAACGCAGACTTGCCCGCATTGCGGTCGTCGTCGGAAATGTAATAGCCGCAATTATAGCTGTCAATGTGGATATAAAGCGCATAGAGACATACACGGAGCAAGAAATATCTTGAGTTTGGCAAAGTTCGGCAGATTTGAGATAGAGACACCAATAAGAGAAGAAACATATCTACGGACAGCGTAAACTGAAAGTAGTAGAGCTCAGGCGCAAGCCTACGTTGCTAATGAAAGTATAAACAAAGGCAACAAAGTCGAGTACTTTGAGGTGAACGAAAGTCGCAATCCGCTGCTATCTGTTTATATTGTAATTAGAATCCTCCGCATTTATGCGTGGGGAGGCGTCAAGTCTCTTAACAAAACATCAATATCAGCTTCCGCATAATCTTTAGGTGCTTCTTGTACTTGTTTATTGCTCGAACTGGAAGCAGTTGACGAACTATCATTGCCAGAGACATCGCCCATCACTCTGACAAACAGTGCAAGTAAAAAAATAATAGCAATGCCATACTTTAACAATTTTAACACGAAAATACCTCCTATTGAATTAAAAAATTAACATTTATTTAGAATCATTATAAATATAATACTCTTTCAACATGAAAGTTCCATGAAAATATTGAAAATTTGCAAAACAAAAAAAGCTTGAATAATAACTCAAGCTAATAAAAGATGTAATGTGATTAACGTGAAATAATTTTTAGAAACTCATCTTTATTCGTCAATGCCTTATCCAAAAGATTATGCCTTTTAAGCGAAACGTAGAGGGCAGCGGCCGCCGCTTGACAATTTAATGACTTCTGTGGATTGAAAGCAATATCAGTAAATGCATCATATTTTATTATTTGTTCGGTCAAGTTCTCATTCTCATTGAGTGCATTAATGTACAACCAATTATAAAAATAAGTGGGCGGATTTATCGCAAAGTCTTTACTGTTAAATGTAAAGCCAACGATTCGCCCGCTGTTTTTAAGCCGGTCGTCTCTTTTTGCGGCAATGGACGGCTTATCCAATAAATCAGTATAAGGACCACCAGCCTCAAATATCTTACCAGCTTGGAAGGCCGATTCTACCGAAAAAGTCTTACCGTTCAAATGCATCATCAAATTAAACGCACTCAACTTAACGCCAAGTTCATTTTCGGATTTACTGGAAATTTCTAAAATATTTTTATTTGCACGTTTCGCAAGATAAGCACTGTGCAAACTGTTTATGCATTTGCGCTTTTGAGAAAGAGCAAAGCCGCTAAACCATTGAAACTCAATATCCTCACGTACGAAAAACCGATCATCTGATGAGACACTGAAAACTGGTCTAACCGCCAAATTTACCACTCCTGTTGAGACTTATATCAATTCGATAATATCTTCAAAATGGCTGGTGCAATATCTTCAGTCTTAGCTGTGCCGCCGAGATCAGGTGTCAGCGTCTTCTTTTCAACGAGCAGCGTCTCAATTGCAGAGACGATTTTTTTTGCCCATTCCTCATATCCGAAGAACTCCAGCATTTGACTAATACTCCAGATTGCCGCCAGCGGATTAGCCAGACCTTTGCCGGCAATATCGGGCGCACTGCCGTGAATTGGCTCAAACATCGAAGGATATTTCTTTTCTGGATTTAAGTTTGCGCCTGCAGCCAAGCCCATTCCACCGGCAATTGCAGCGCCTAAATCCGTCAAAATATCGCCGAATAAATTGCTTGTAACAACCACTTGGAAACGTTTTGGATTTTTAACAAAGAACATTGCTGCTGCATCAACTAATAAAGTGTGTGTCTCAACGTCAGGATATTCTTTGCTGACTTCGTTAAAAATTTGATCCCAGAACACCATTGAGTAACCAAGCGCATTGCCTTTACTGATACTCGTTACAGATTTATTCTCGCGCCGCGCAATTTCAAAAGCATATCTCATCACACGCTCACAGCCGTGACGACTGAATATGCCAGTTTGAAGTGCAATCTCATTAGGTGAATTCGGATACAATCTTGCACCAACGTTAGCATACTCGCCCTCAGAATTTTCACGCACAACAATCATATCAATATCTTCCGGCTTAACGCCAGCCAGCGGACACGGTGCACCTTTAAGCAATTTAACTGGACGTAGATTTATATATTGATCGAATCCGCGCCTAATTTTTAACAAAAGGTCGCCAAGTGAAACGTTATCCGGCACGCCAGGTGAGCCGACTGCACCAAGATATATTGCGTCAAAATTCTGCAGTTTATCCAGACCATCTTCGTCCATCATCTTGCCAGTCTTTTTATAATAATCACAGCCATATGGAAAGTCGGTAAACTCAACAGAAAGGTCGCCCATTAAGTTGGCAACGCCATTTAATACTTGCTTACCGGATTCAATAACTTCTGGACCGATGCCATCTCCGGCAACGACCGCTATTTTAATTTTATTCATACAATCACCGCCAAAAATATTTTCAATTATCAATTAGACATAAGCATTAATTATCCTGCTAAACTTTAATCAACAGAAACAATCATCTAAAATACTTATCAATCCATCAAATTGTTTTCATTAATCATTACTTCACCTGATGTTTTATATAATTGACAAATATTTTATAACAAATACGTTCACATTGCAAATAATATGTTATAATTAAAGCATAAAATAAAGATTGGAGTGTTTAATTTGAGTAAAACATTAGTTGCATATTTTTCAGCAAGCGGGGTGACTCGTAAAACCGCACAGCTTTTGGCAGAAGTTGTTGGAGCGGATTCTTACGAAATTAAACCGGAAGTACCGTATAAAGGACCAGACCTCAATTGGAACAATCCTCAATCGCGCAGTAGTGTTGAAATGAAGGATAAAAACTCCAGACCGGCACTGGCTGACAAAAACGCCAAAGTTGCTGATTATGACGTGATTTATATTGGATTCCCTATTTGGTGGTATGTCGCGCCGCACATCATTAATACTTTCCTTGAAAGCTATGACTTCAGCGGCAAGACGATTGTCGTATTTGCGACTTCGGGCGGCAGCGGCTTCGGCGACACTATTGCAGAACTCAAACCGAGTGCACCGAAAGTTGCCAAATGGATTGAAGGCAAAGTCTTTCGTGGCCGCACCAGCAAAGACGAACTTAGCAGCTGGGTAAAAACTTTGAAGTCTTAAAAAATGTTACCGATAACGCGCCGTTTTTAAATACAATGGCGTATTTTTTTTCGCTTTCCATATTGCATTACCAAGACAATTGTAGCATACTATATATGATTAATTAGTGAAAACAGAACAAAGCGAAAGAAGGAATAAAAATGCAATATAAAAAAGATGTTAGTAATCATATACCCCCCCCCCTTACGAATAGAATAAAGTTTGATTTACAACGTTTCGCCTCCGAAACTGTTACACCTGCCAAAACGATTAAATTTGAAGGTGTGACGCTGACCGATGGCATGATCGTCGAACCGCACTGCAATGTCAAAGGAAAAGACAATTGGGTTCAGTTCAAGTATGTTGCAGATGACAATAAATTCGTGCCGAATTTTAATTCTTACAACGATGTGTATAGCAAGTCCGGTGGAACGTTAATGCAACCGTTGGCGGATCAATGGGCTGATAGTACTCTTAATATGCATGAAAACCCTAATGGTAATTTCTATTTAACTCGAAGCGGTAATACTCTTCATCTGCGTGCGGACGATGGTATCAATATGAACGTTATTGATGTACAACTTGATTTCGACATCGACAAAATGACCTATACAGAGTTGTACAAACAGTGGTATAACACGGTCAGCGGATCGTTCACTTGCCTCAAGATTGGCGGCACGAGTTACGGCAGTTACAGCAACGGCACAATCAGCAACTTAACGACCGGCTTTACAGAATCTTATACAATCACAATAGGCGATAATACTTATTCTGTTGAATTTGACAGCGACGGAAACATCTCAAAAATAAACGGTTCTGATTTGGTCGATGGCAAGGTTACAATCGGCGGTACAACTTACAATTTCAGCGGAAATACCTCAAGTATAACTTACAGCGAAGTTGTGAGCAATGTTTGGACGGTTGACAACGGGCTTGCGAAATACGGCACGGACAGCGAGACTTTAATCACAATTAGTAGCTTGAAAAATCCTTCGGCAGTCAACGGCGTGATTTCCGGGCTGACGCTTGATGAGACGGCTAAAACCGTGACAGTTGCAAAAGATTTGCTTGGTGAAATCGACGTTACAATCACTGGAGAAGGTTACGTGCTTGCACTTGACAATGGAGTTACACAAGTTGGTGACGGTTCGCCGAGTTGGTCTGTTGAAAATGGCACTGCAAAATATTTTGCGGCAGGAAAAACCGCAGGCTACACACTTTCCGAAGACTCAAAATCAATAACTTATTCTGCTGCGACGACAGGCGACGTTTTATTTACAATCACAGGTTTGAGTGATTCTGCAACTGAATCGGATTTAAGTTTGTCCGAAAATGTTGTAACCTTGAAAGCAAATGTATTGAATGGGCAAAATATTTCAATTACAGGTGAAGGTTACGTGCTTGCACTTGACAAAAACTATCCTGTTACGACGACAGCCGCGCATTTTGAAGAAAATATTTATAAATCTTCAAGCAACACTGAAGGCTATGAAGTTTCGAGCGATGGCAAAACAATTTCTTACACAGCGGCAGCAGAGGCAGCCAATCTCTTCACACTCAACGGCACAAAAACAACTGATAATATTACAGTCAGCGACGACAAGGTTGTGACGGTCTCTGCGGCAAACCTTAATGAGCAAGATGTCACGATTACAGGTGATGGCTACTCTCTTACGGTGGCAGACGATGTAAAAACTCCGACAAAGGTAGCGGAATATTTCGCTGACTATACCTATAAATCGGACAGCATATCCAGCGCAGGTTATGAAGTCTCGCCGGATAATAAGTCAATCCAGTATATACCGGTAAGTACGTCAACGGATTTGTTCACCTTGAGCGGTATAAAATCAACAGAAGGAATCACCGTCATTAATAACGTCGTTACGATAACCGCCGCGAATCTCGATAATAAAAATGTTACAATCAACAATACCGGCTATACATTGGCACTTGCAAGCGGAATCAGCGCACCGCAGACTACCGACGCTCATTTCGTACTTAGTGGCACGACGGCGACTTACAAATCAAGGAGCAACACCGCAGGTTATATTTTAGCTGACAATAAAATAACTTATATAGCACCGACAACGGAGACAGATTTATTTACTGTTACCGGTGTAAAGTCGCTGGACGGTCTCTCAATTGACGGTAATGTTATCACTGTCTCTGCAGATTCGCTTAATCAGACGGACGTAACAATAAGTAATGGATATAAACTTGCATTGGCAAATAATGTTTTTTCGCCACAAACGACAAACGCTCATTTCGTACTCAATGGCACTACGGCAACATACAAATCATCAAGACTCACCGCAGGTTATATTTTAGATGACAATAAAATAACTTATACGACACCGACAACGGAGACAGATTTATTTAGTATTACCGGTGTAAAGTCACTGGACGGACTCTCAATTAACGGTAATGTTATCACCGTCTCTGCAGATTCGCTTAATCAGACGGACG
>JAFUTM010000367.1 GCA_017484235.1 Selenomonadaceae bacterium | reverse complement strand
TTTTTTATTTCCGAAAAATAGCAATATAATTTGCAAATTCAATTATAATTTGATACAATGAATCAAATTTTTAATATTGGACGTGATAATAATGATTAGATTTATGGCAGAAGAAGACAGAGAAGTTGTTATAGATATGATGTATCAGTTTTACAATTCACCGGCAGTCATAACAAACGGCTCAGAAGAAATTTTTAATAACAATTTTGAGGCGTGCATAAGCGAGTGGTCAACCGTGAGAGGCTATGTCCTAATTGATGAAGATGAGTGCGACGTTGTCGGCTATGCTATCACAGCTAAAAGCTATTCAACTGAATTTGGAAGAGAGTGCATCTGGATTGAAGACCTCTACATTCAAAAAGAGTATCGCGGTCGAGGCTTAGGCACTGAATTTATCCAATACCTTCGCTCATTATATTCAAGTTATGTTCTGCGACTGGAGGCGGAGGTTTATAACAGTCGTGCATTGGAAACATACAAAAAAAACGGCTTTATGGAATTACCATATGCCGAAATGATAGCATTGCCAAAACGTTAAATTGACAAAGAACTAAATAAAATACATCTGACTGGACGAGTCCATTTCTTTATTTACTGCATTTAAAATGTCTTCGAGCGTAATTGCCTTTAACACTTCAAAAATTTTTTTATCGAGCGGCTCATACACGCAGGTGTTAATCGCTCTGTCGAGTTCTGGAAACAATGACTCAGAAGTCGTCTGCTCAACTAAAGACAATTCAATTACCGATAAAATATCGTAGACCGTAGTTTCAGACGGCTTGTGTCGAAGCTGATAGCCGCCCTGCGATCCTTTGATCGACGTTACCAGCTTTGAACGCTTGAGCAATGCAAAGACCTGTTCCAGATAAATCTTTGATATGCCGAGTTTTTGTGAGATACTGATTATCGTTGTTGGCGTACCATTGCCAAAATTTTGTGCCAGATGAGTCATTGCCACTAATCCGTAGCGACCTTTTGCAGATATTTTCATGTAAAAAACCTCAATTCGTATCATTTCTATATGTCATATATGATAGCGAAGTTTTACGAAAAAGTCAATTGTTTGATAAAAAAGAAAAAGCGCAGACATTTTCGCCTGCGTTTTTTAGTTACGATCTAATTAATTGATTAATTAATGATAATCAATAGAAGCTGACATACGATCTATGAGCATAGCCCCAAATTTTGCAATAAGGAACGTAAACATAATAGAAGTCGCCTTCTCTGTGATAAATTTCAAGATACGTTCCATTTGGAACACGAACCAATTCTGTTGAATGAGTCGTCGGATATGCTCTAATCGAAAGGTAAGTGCGAATGTTTACAACACGACCGCCGCTGTAATCACCAGCCTCAGCCACACTGCTCTGGGCACCGGCGAGTACCAATACTGCTGCCAAAACCATCATCATTGCAATCCTTTTAACCATAATCGGCACCTCCAAAAATTTTATGCTCAAATTATAAATCAAAATTTATTGCACGTCATTAGAAACAGATTAAATTTTTGCAAAATTATGGAAGGTCTCCAATCTTACGGAGGAATGTAATGTATTTTTTGTTAGAGTAGCCTTCAGTTCCGCGATAATTAACTCTTACGAAATTGTTGTTGTAAGGGTAAATTCCTAGTTCAGAATAACTGGCGCCGGTGTTAATAGTAACTTTAATGCGAGCACCAGGCGGAATTTTCAATATTAATCTATAACTAACATCTGGGCCACTTCTCAACGCTAGGAAATCAATGTTGCTGTCAACAACAGCCTCATATACTGTTCCTGTTGTCAGATTGATAAAGTTGTAATTATCAAAGCTGAAATTTTGAGCGGCATTCGCCGGATTATTCTGACCACCGGCAAACACTAATGCAGCAGCAAACAACATTGTAACTGCAAATCTTTTCATCTTCAAGTCTTTCAAGCAACGCACGACGAATGAACTCCGAAACGCTGATATCCTTTTCTTCTGCGAATCTTTCCATTACTTCATAAGCCGCCTCATTCATATCAAACGATACTTTCATTTTATCACTCGCCTTTCGTATTTTTTAGACAGCTTGAGTCATTTTTAATGGTTGCGACACGTTCGAGAAAAAACATGAGGTGACTATATCAGAAAAAATTAATCTTGTGGACGCTCACCGGTCTTGCCTTCAAATTTATGATAGCTGCCACCTTTACGGCGACTCATCAGCTCGGCGAACAATTCCTCCGGCTGTATACCGTGATAAGCCAGCAAAACGAGGCAATGATACCACAAATCGCCCATCTCATAAATAATATCGCCTTTGTCGAGATTTTTTGAAGCAATAATCGTTTCGACCGCTTCCTCGCCAACTTTTTTGAGAATTTTATCGTGACCTTTGTTAAAGAGGTAATTTGTATATGAACCTTCAATTGGGTGACGCTGACGATCTTTAATGACAGAATACAATTCATAGAGCACAACGGCAAGATTTTCAGGCGGCTTTTGCTCAATCGTAGCCAGCGCCTTATCATTTTCGCCAAGTCTGCGTCCGCTGAAGCACGAATACGTACCTGTGTGACAGGCAACACCCTTTTGAATTACGTGAATTAAAAGAGTATCACCGTCGCAGTCGTAATTTATTTCACGAACCTGTTGTACATTGCCGCTGGTCTCACCTTTCTGCCACAATTTTTGACGTGAACGACTATAAAACCAGGTATAGCCCGTTTCCAACGTCTTTTTGAGCGATTCCTCATTCATATAAGCAAGCATCAAAACCTGTCCGTTTTCGTCCTGCACGATTGCCGGCACAAGTCCGTTTGCGTCAAATTTTATCATTGAAAATGTTTCTTTGTCGATTGTACTGTTCATAAATATCAACTCCAATCCAAAATCATTTATTATGTAATCATATGCTTAGTTTATATTAAAATTAAAAATCTGTCAACGAATAAAATCACTCAATCCAGTCATTAATCTTTCTTGAATGAGCATTTGCGATATACCATCTGCTGCCGGAACGCACCATTGTAACTGAGCCGCTGAACCGTTGCACTTGAATACGATTGCCAAATCTGTCACGCGCACGGAGAATATAATCAAACACAATCTTATCTGGATTAGACGAGACAACGCTCATATCCTCAACAGAACTAGTTATGGTATCACTGAAACCCGATACAAATGAACCGTAGGAACCCATATGATTTTGCCAGTTGTCGGTCATCATATTGTAAGCCGCACGATAATTGCCGTCCGTAATTGCATTATGATAATCTATAAACGCCTGACGCGCACCGCCAATATCAATGACTGGTCTCACTGGAACAGGAGCTGGTTCCGACCGTGTAGTTTCATTATCCACTGCACGCGCACTTATATACTCAACGCGATTATTTTTTATCGCGAATCGCAGCAGACATTCCCGACCATTGAGTGAAGTAAATGGATACTCATAGAGCATTAAATCTTCGTAAGGACTCTTCATTCGCGAATCGCCATAAGCGTTCAACACATCTTGTAGGGAACTGCCGACTCTGACTCCGCGCATCGTGTCAGAGGAAGGCGCACGCGATACAATAGCAGAGACGACACCGTTTTTAACCACCACAACCATATTATCAGGATATTGATACCGAAGTTCACTGCTGTCATTTTTCGCCGTCTCAATGCTGAGTTCTCTACCGATTAACGAGTATACTTTATCTAAAGAATATCCAATACTTATTCCGCCGACTGATAGTTCCGATTCAGCTGGCAGTGAAGGTTTAGCCGCCTGCTGCGGTTGCGGTTGAGTTTGCTGAGGCTGCGTCTGCTGCGCGGGCTGATTTTGCGGCACATTATTATTTGGTACATTTGATTGATTATTTTGGCTTTCAGCTTGTTGAAGCATCTGTGCATTATTGTTAGAAGTTTCATTATTATTACTCTTCATCACATTAAAAAGTATGGCACACAACAACGCAATTATTATGCCCATTAAAATTTTGGTTTTATTATCCGAATTTGACTGAGCTGGCTGCGACGGCTGCACTGGCTGAGGCGGTTGAGGAGGCGGTGGTGGCGGCTGTGAGGACTGTGAGGGCTGCGATTGATGATTAGGTAAATTGGGCGGAATAATTGATTGAGCTGGTATAACGACAGGTGTAGACTCAGATTGCTGACTAGATTCTATTTGTTCATCAGATACATCTTGCTCTTCAGTGTGGATTGGTGAACTAACATTCATATCCTCTTTTAATTGGTTATCATTCCAATTCAATGCGCCAGCAAAAGTATCAACTACGAATTGAGCACGCTTCGACTGCATACCGGATTCACACAACAAATTAAATACTTCCGTCTGTATATTATCTTTTTGATCTTTATCGGCATCATCATTAGATAAAAAGTATTCGCCAATATTGTTGTCTTGAATAGCCTTGCGAATTGAATTATAATCGCGACGCAAATCGTCTGGCACAACCTGGTCGAGCTGCGCAATCAGTTCGTCACGGCTGTTTAACAAATTCTTATCTTTTAGCAGAACATTTCGCAAAATATCCTGCATCTTCACTTTGTCAGGCATTATTTCATCTCCCTATTAATTTAAAAGTTTTCTTGACAAAACACGTTTAAAATTTTATATTAGAATTAATGTTTTTTTTTAATTTTTTATTTTCGGAGGTATTTATGTTAAATATTAAAAGAGTTGTTTTGTTGTTTTTGATGAGTTTTGTTATTTTATCTGCAAACGTTCAAATTGGTAATGCGACAAGCATAAGAACCGGCGATGAGGGCGTTTTGTATCTTGTTTCTAAAATAAAAACTGTCCTAAATTCATCTACACAGGATAATCTTATCGTAAGCAACGCTGTCAGAGAATCATCAGATTCAAACTATGTAAGCAAATTTTATCAAAATGGCTTCAATTATGGTCAAATTAATTTTTATATGGATGGACAAGGTTATGTACAAAGTATAAAATTTTTGAGCTATAGTATGGATAACCGTTATATTGAAGTTTGTGGTTATGTCCTTTGGGGTACAGCTATAGCACTCGGTATGACTCAAGATGAAGCTAACGCGGTAGGTGACGCCTTTCAATCAGGTAACACGAATTTTAGCATATATTGTACCTCAAAGAAACGATACTTTGACTTTAATGCTTATGTATTGTCGGACAATCTAAATATTGATCTGTCAGCCCATACTTAATTAGCGTTCTTTATCCTAACCAGACGAGAAAGCCCCCTTTTCTTTAAGCAGTGGGAAGTTCAAAGATATTGTGCAGCTCAATTTCCAGCTGCACAACTTTTTATTTATTAAAACACTCAAAACACATTTGCAGCAGTTTATAAATATATGGCTTCTGCTCATTGATAACGATATTGACTTTATCATTGTTTATATAAATATCTTGATTTAATTGTATATTATTTATATTTTGGTAGTAAAAAAATTTTGTATCTTCTAAAAAATTATGTAGATGAATACCTTTGGTTGAAATTACAAATCCGTCTTTGCCACCGCCAAATAAGGTTGCATCATAGCAGACGATCGGCAGCTCATCTTTAGTAAATCGGGCATAACTTGACAGCGCAGCTTTAAATTTTTTCTTAGCCTTCACGTCGTTGTTATCATAATAATAAATATGACTTTTAAAATTAAGCTCCGGCGTATTGCGGCAATCATTAATTAAATCTTCAACTACATCATCAAGATATATTTTAGTACTAAATGCGCGGCGGCACTGTTTAATCAGATGATAAACCTTTTCGCGGTCAGATTTTAACAGAACGTCCGTATTGGCAAGCATATCATTTATATAAATCTTTTTGTTAATATACTTAAGTTCCATATCCTGGTAAGTAATAAATTTTGAAGTGGGCAGAAATTTATTAGAGTGTATGCCCTTCGTCGTTAAGACAAAACCGTCTTTGGCACTTCCGAACAGAGTGGCATCATAACAGACAATCGGAATTTCATCGCTGGTAAAATTGGTATAATTTGAAGCACCATTGAATTTTTGACGGCTTTTATCGCCCATTCCATAATAGTAAATATGAGTTTTAAATTGAAACCTGGCGTCGCGCATACATTTATTAATAAAATTCTTCACTTCTTTGTCACGTTCACTGTAACTATAGTTATTGGTAAGAGTAAAAGACGGATTGACAAGCTGAACGGATTTAATGTTATCTTGATTCAGTATTTCGTCGATTTCATTAAGTGTGCTCTCAAGCTGATTAATTGCGTCAATGTTTTCTGTCGCTGAAATGACCAATGGCTTTTTGGTTAATTGTAAATGTGACGTTGACTTAGTTGGATTCGCTGCTTTAGCCGACTGCGGTGGTTGTGGTGATTGAGTTGGTTGAATTGATTGCTGCGGCTGCAGTGATGCGCTGCCCGTCATGATAGCACCTTTTAATATCAAATTGCCCTTGTGAATAAGATTTAATGAACTTGAAAAAATTGCCGGCTCATATACTTCAATATCTTCATAAATATTTCCAGCCTGATAGTTTGAATCGAATACTTCGCCCATAGCGTTTGCGTCGTGCTCACGCTGACCATAACGACGCTTTTGCGGCACCACAGCCAATTTATCATCGCCAATGTCCAATGCCCAGTATACACCATATTTTTTACGTCTTGATATATAGTCAAATTCAGGTGGCAATGTTAAATTGTCTCGACGCGACTTTGAATTGCTGCAGATAAATTCTTTAACATTAAACGTTTCAACAAAATCAGCTGAGTCCTCGTCATCTTCTATATCATTGTAAGCCTCAATAAATTCATCGTAATCATCATCAACGACTGGCGGCGGAGTATTAATAGGAATATCATAAGTATAGCTTGGCACCTGCTCGTTATCAGTCCAGCCTAAGGCACCGACAAAAGTCTCTATCACAAAATTAATGCGCTTCTCCTGCATACCCGTTTGATTTAATAGTTGATGAACTTGATATATCGCCTCGTTGTGTTGATTTCTATCCAAGCCGTCCACAGCTAAAAATATTTCACCAACATTATAGTTTTGCAGCACTTTGACGATAGTTTTATAGTCTCGCAGCATTGACGGCTTGATTTTGTCTCCGAGCTGTGCAATTAATTCGTCGCGCCGGTTTAACAAATTTTTATCTTTATTTAGTAAATCACGTAAAATATCTTTTAAATTATTTTCCATATTTAACCTCAGTTACATAATATTTCGTTAAAATATTCCAATCGTTTTAAAGAGTAAAATCCAGCAGAATATGGTGAAGCACGACAGCGCCGACGTGAAAACGACACAGTTGCCAGCCAGGTCAGCGTCGCCGCTCATCTGCTGCGCCATTGCAAATGACACTACCGCGCAAGGTGTTCCAAATATCGCAATCAGCGTAACAAAATCTATTCCTCTAAAGCCAAGTGCAATTGCCGTTGTAAGTAAAACTGCCGGTACGAGTAACAGACGGCCTATTACGCAGCCGATTAACTGCTTACGATGTTCGTGTGTGCTGCCCATTTTAAACGATGCGCCCAGTATTATGAGTGCAACTGGTGTTGTAGCCGCTGAAATCTGACCAATCGGTTTAAGTACCGGCTTCGGTATGTGAATGCCAGCGATTAGGCACAGCGCACCGGCAATGGCTCCAAGTATCATTGGATTTTTTAAGACGCCCATTAATATCGGCAGCAGTGAAAATTTGCCGCCGCGAAATGTTTCCAAAGCAAAGACCGCCAATACATTATAAATTGGAACAATAACTGCAATCATCATAGTTGAGACTGCAATATTTTCATCACCGAAAATATTTGCGACAATCGGAACGCCCATTAATACAAAATTACTTCTGAATATCGCCTGAACCATAACGCCGCGTCTGCGATTGTCCGGCTCGATCTTTGGAATGATTAACATCGCAAGTGCAAAAATTGTCAGCACGCCGCCTGCGCCATAGAGCATCAGCATCGGCCTAAACGTCGTCGACAAATCCGTTGTGTATATGCTATAAAACATCATACAACAAAAGAAAACGCGAAATACCATTCGGTTCATATGATTCAGTTCTTCATCGGTCAACCACTTACGAAATTTTATAAAAGCACCGATTGACATCAAACAGAACATCGGAACAACTGCACTCAGCGCCACTATGAAATTGCTTAACATAAATTCTTCATTCAAAATTGTCACTCCATTAATTGCCATTTAATCTTCAAGATGTATTTATAATAATCAAATTACTAATTATTGTACCACCAAATTGAGATAATTGTAACTGCTTTTATATTATTTTTAAATTCTTGAATCTCCAAAATATATTGTATAAAAATTATTAAATACACCTTAATTATTTTGACATTTTTGAAAATTAATATATAATTATATGTATATGGAGTTGTCTATAATTTTTAAGATGCGAATGATAAATCGAGGTGACTTTAATGAGCAGAAATCGAGAAGTAATAACAGGCGGCGACTTTAAAAGAATGGTTGCCGGTGCTTATAGTGAATTTTTACTCGAATATGAACACATCAACTCATTACAGGGTACTGGTTCATTACCTGGCACTCATATTTTGCGAACGATGGGCGCGGGAATTATGCCGCTTGCTGATGCAAAAGATGACAGCATCGGCGGCTTATCACGGCGTGTATCGACCGCAGCCGTATTTGGTGCACGCGGCAATGCCGGCGTCGTCCTAGCACAAATGTTTCGTGGAATCAGTGCCGGTCTTGCCGGTAAATATGATGCGACAAGTAGTGAATTTGGAAAAGCCTTTCAATATGGTATTTTATATGCTCAACGTGTAATTCCTGACGGCATAGAACTGCCCTTCATAACAGTGGCAAAAGCAGTTGCTAAGGGCGCGTATCGTGCTGTACGTGAGGAAAAGCCAATATCTGAAATTTTAGAAGCGGCAATCAGCGCAGGCAAAAAATCTATGGAAACTTGTGGCCAAGACGACGCCGGAGCATATATAATGTTTCTGTTTTTAAATGGATGCCTCAAAGGCCTTGACGGCAATTTTGTTTCACCGGCGGTCAGCCTCTCTCTCGGACTTGGTGCCAGAAAAAATATGCCCGATCCGCGAAACGATATGGTAAAACCTTATTGCGTAAGATTGCGTGTAAAGAATCCAAAAGCTAATCAGCCGGAACTAAAAAGACAAATGCTTGACTTAAGCAGTTTTTCCATTGTAGAACGAATGGGCGGTTCAATTGAAGTTCATTTTCATACAGATCACGTTGGCAAAGCAATTGAACAGGCGATTGGCTGGGGACCACTGCGCGAAGTAAAGATAATAAATATGAGCGAAAGCCATATATTACCAGCTCGTGATGCAGTGATGAAGGTTGCGGCACTGGCCGTTGCGCGAGACGAAAATGAAGCTCAGACATTACAGGACGCAGGTGCCTCAATATTGCTGACCGGCAGTGCTGAA
>JAFUTM010000037.1 GCA_017484235.1 Selenomonadaceae bacterium | reverse complement strand
ACGGAGAAAGATTTAGCTGTTTATGACGTGCCAGTTTTATATTTACCGTATACTAAAAATATTTCTTCAACGCTGTTGAAGAGTTTTATTATACCCCCCCCCCTCAAAGATATCACACCATGACAACATTTATAATCTATATTTTGATTGTACATATAAATTATGGATTATTTTTTGTCTTTAGGAGTAAGATTAATGAAATATGATAAAAATTATTGTATGAGCTCATATTTAACTTTCAGATATGTTTATGATCCAAATGTCTGTTTTAAAGAAGGCATAGTACATAGAGATCATCAACTTATACGAGATAGTGAAAAAGCACCTTGTAAAACGGCTGAGGATATTGACCGTAATATTAAAAAAATATTATCTACCATTGACTTATCCAAGTCCGCATTAATGTTAAGCGGCGGTATGGATTCAGCAATTTTAGCCTCTTATATGCCGCCTAGAACTAAAGCCTATACGGCAAGATGCATAGGTGAAAATGCTATTGATGAAACTGTCCGAGCTAAAAAATATTGTGAAATCTATAATCTAGAGCACATCATAATCGATGTTACTTGGGACGATTATTCTGATACAATGGACGAACTAATGCTCAATGACGGTTCACCGATTATACCAAATGAACCACAAGCGTATAAAATCGCTAAAATTGCCAAACAAAATGGTGCCAATTGTATAGTTTATGGAGACTGTGCTGACACTGAGTTTGGTGGTATGACTAAACTTTTATCCAAAGACTGGACTTATGACGGCTGGGTGAAACGATATACATTTGTTGATCCTAAAATAGTTTTAAAAAATCCAGTTGATGTTTCTGGTTTATACGATTTGTATCGCATTGGCGAAGATAAAATTGATTTTGTAAAGTTTATAAGTGAGCCATACGCTCTAACAGCGGCTGGTGCACTTACAAATGGTTTTAGATACGCTGGTATAGATTGTGTTGATCCTTATGAACGTTTGAAGCTGGCTGAACCGCTTGATCTTCAACGAGTTCGCAGTGGCGATAGTAAGTATTTGATTCGCGACTTATTCCGAATGAAATATCCAATGCTCGATGTGCCGGAAAAACTGCCTATGTCCAGACCGGCTGAATTTTGGTTTAAAGACTGGAGTGGACCGAAACGCGATGAGTTTTTACCTAACTGTGTAGAAAAATTGACCGGCGAACAAAAGTTACTCGTCTACAGTTTAGAAAGATTTTTAAATTTGATTTATAATACTTCCTCGATTGATGTTGCTAATGCAATAGGGGGGGGGTATAAATAATATTAATGTAATTGATTGGAGGATCTATAATGAAAGCAGACAAGAATTGGTGTATGAGTTCGTATTTAACATTTCGTTATGTGGCGAAGAAGAATTTGGTGTTCAAGACAGGCTTGTTGCATAAAGAACACGAATTGATTGCTGATTCGGACAAATTCAAATGTAAAGACGCTGATGAGATTGATTTTTATATTAAAAAAGTGTTGAATGAATATGATTTGTCAAAGTCTGCTATCTTCCTTAGCGGTGGAATGGATTCTTCAATATTGGCATCATATTTACCTAAAGGTGCACGTGCATATACATCTAAATGTGTAGGACAAAGTGCAGTTGATGAGACCGAACGTGCTAAAGAAATTTGTGACATTTGTGGATTAAAACATATAATAGTTGATGTTTCCTGGAATGATTATGTTGATTCAATGTCAGATTTGGCTTTACATGATGGCTCACCAATTATACCAAATGAACCGCAGGCATATATGATGGCAAAGAGAGCGGTACGAGACGGAGCAACTCTTTTGATATATGGAGACTGTGCCGATACAGAATTCGGCGGTATGAACAAGATGTTAGAACGAGACTGGACTTTTGACGAAAGGATTAAGCGATTTACATTTTTGGAACCCGAAAAAGTCTTAAAAAAGCCAGCTAATGTTAATGAAATTTATGAACATTACCGTGTGGGCTCTGACAATGTTAATTTTATTGACTTTATCAGGCAAATTTACGTCATTTCAGCTTCAGGAGCATCTTCAAATGCAATTCGAGCAGTAGGCGCAAAACATGTTGATCCATACGAACATTTAAAAATGGAATCCAAGTTTGACTTGAAACGCATCAGAAGCGGCGATACTAAATATTTGATTCGTGATTTATTTAAAATGAAATATCCTCAATTACCAATATTGGAAAAGCTTCCGATGTCGAGACCAGCTGAAGAATGGCTTAAAGACTGGAATGGACCGAAACGTGATGAGTTTTTACCTAACTGTGTAGAAAAGTTGACCGGCGAACAAAAGTTGCTCGTCTACAGTTTAGAAAGATTTTT
>JAFUTM010000366.1 GCA_017484235.1 Selenomonadaceae bacterium | reverse complement strand
TGTTATAATGGTTAAAATTTGTATTTGGAGGTATGTTAATTGTTAGATGTTTTAAAGCAATCACTAAAGCCGTTCGATTTCCTTATTCTGATTGCTGCGGTTTTTCTCTTTTCCAAATTCGATTATGACAACCTTGCAATTATTGACATTATTTATATAATTTCCTTTACCTTGTGGTTCATTATGATGTTCATTAAAATTTATATTCTGTACAGAAAGAGGCGTGGCAATTGAAAAAGGCAGTTTTCTTTGACATTGACGGTACTCTCATTGATGTCTCGGTCGGTCAGATTCATATATCTGACAAGGTTCGTACCGCTTTAAATGACCTTAAGGCCGCCGGTCATTTAATTTTTATCGCCAGTGGCCGCCCGTTGGATTTTCTCGATTCAGAGCTTGTCAACTTCGGTTTTAATGGCTTCGTTTTGATGAATGGTGCCGTTGCCGTTATTGACAATAAAATCATCTTCAAGGATGCCATTAATCAGCAAATTATTAGGGACGTTTGCAGCTACTGCGACAAAGAGAACATTGAATATGTTTTGGAAAGTCACCCAAAAGTTTACCTGCACAAAAATTTTAATTTGTTGGAATCTTTTTATGACAGTATTGGCATTGACACTAAAAAATTTGAGCGTGATTTTAATATAGACGATTTTTCGACCTATAAAATTGAATTTTTAACTAATCGTGACGATGCCGGTCAGCTTTATTATAATTTGATGCAGATGCCGACTCTCACCGGTATTACGGATCCGTTTCACTGTCAGAATTTGGAGCTTTATGCCCAAAAAAACTCTAAAGCAAGCGGTATCCTTCACGTGCTCGATTATCTTGGCATTGATCTAAATCAAAGTTACGCCTTTGGTGACGGTCTTAACGACGTTGAGATGATTAAGACGATCGGTTGTGGAATGGCTATGGAAAATGGCAATCCTAAGCTCAAAGAGCTTGCCAAGTATATTGTGCCGAGCGTTCAAGATGACGGCGTCGCTTATGGCATTTACAATTATATTTTAGATTGATTTTGTTGAGGAATTTATTATGAAAAAAATATTTGCGCTGCTGATGATATTTATAAGCGCGATACTGGTTGGTTGCGGCGGCAGTCCTCAGAGTAAGATTGAGCAATACGCTCAGTCAGTCAACAATGGTTCTTCCGAAAAATCTGATGTCGATTCCGACGATGAGGAAAGCACTTCCAGTGCTAACCAAAAGACTGATGTCAAAGGTGACCTAATGATTAAAATGCTCAATGTTGGTCAAGGCGATGCCATTTTGATTCAGACCAAAACTCAGAATATTTTGATTGACGCAAGTGATACGGACGAGCGCGACAAACTTATTGCTGAACTTAACAAGGCTAACATTAAGAAAATTGATAAGATGATTCTCACTCACCCTCACGCTGATCATATCGGCGGTGCTAAGACTGTAATGGATAAATACGAAGTCGGCGAAGTCTACGATAATGGCTGCGATAGAGGCAAGTTTGCCGTATACAAAGGTTATATCAACGCTGCCCAGAAAAAGAACGTGCCCGTTAAACATCTGAAAGCCGGTGACAAGCTCAACTTCGGCAATAAAGTTTCCTTTGAGGTCTTCTATCCGACTGAAGAACTTCGTAAAAAATTTGAAGAAGCCAACGACTATAACAATAATTCCATTGTCGGAAAGCTCACGTATGGTGATTTTTCAATGTTATTTACCGGCGACGCTGAAAAGGCGGCCGAGAACGAAATTTTAAATTCTAAATATAATAAAAAGCTGAAGTCCACTATTTTAAAGGCGCCGCATCACGGAAGTAAAAGTTCTGCCGGTGCTGATTATATGAAACTAGTTTCACCGGAAGTTGTCCTAATATCGGCGGGCGATCCCAGCGACCCGACCGGCAGCGGCAACAGTTACGGTCACCCTCACAACGCAGCTCTTAACTCTTATATAAAATCCGGCGGTGTCAACAAAAATAATATTTTTTGGACTTTTGAGAATGGCACTATAACAGTCGTTACTGACGGCAAAAGTTATTCCGTTCAGCCGGAGAAAAATTCTAAATGGATTAATAATTGGCTTAAAAAGAATAAATGATGAAATGAGGAATCATTATGGGTAAATCTAAATCTACTAAATCTACTAAAAAAATGGTGGACGACACGCCGGTCTCTGATAATCAAGCGACGGTTGATGAGGTTGAGGCGTCAGCTGAAACTGAGAAATCAATTGATAACCCTGAGTTGGCAGAATTGGTGGAATCAACAGAATCATCGAACGCAGCAGATAATGAAGAATTTGTAACAACGAATGCCTACGTTGACCGCGTTGAAGAAACTGAAAATGGCGGCGGCAGGATTGTTTTGTATACTGATGATGAGGACAATCCTGAAAAATTTGTTTTGCCTGCATCAATGATGCCAAAAGATATTAAACCGGACGATTCTGTTATTGTTAAAATAATTAGGAATTAGGAATGTTGAATGAGGAATTAATGATACGAAAACTTATTAATAATTCCTCATTCCTAATTCATCATTAGTTTGGAGGTATATAAAATGGTAGTTTTTCCGGCAATCGACATAAGAGGCGGTAACTGCGTCCGTCTGTATCAAGGTGATTTCAATAAGGAGACGATTTTTTCAAATAATCCAGAAGAAATGGCGCAGCAATGGGAAATAGAGGGCGCCAAGTATCTGCATATAGTGGACCTTGACGGTGCGCGTGCCGGTTCGCCGGTCAACATTTTCACAATCAAAAAAATTATCGAGACTGTGAATATTCCGATTGAAGTTGGCGGCGGTATTAGGACGCTTGATGATATTTATGATCTGCTTGAAATGGGCGTTGATCGCGTAATTCTCGGTTCGGCGGCGGTCGATAATCCTAATCTGGTGAAGCAGGCGGCCCGTGAATTTGAAGAGGGCGTAATTGTCGGCATTGACGCCAAAAACGGCAAGGTTGCGGTTCACGGCTGGGACGACACCAGCGAGATCACCTCTACGGAGCTTGCAATGAGAATGGGCGACGCCGGAATTATGACGATTATTTTTACTGATATTTCGAGAGACGGCACTCTCGGTGGTGTGCAGGCGGAGAGGTTCGCTAACATTGCGATTCGTTCCGGCATTTCGGTTATCGCCTCCGGCGGCGTTGGTTCTATTGATGATATAAAGGCTCTTAAAAAATATGAAGATGACGGCGTTATTGGCGTTATTCTCGGTAAATCAATCTATACCGGTGCGCTCAGTTTATCAGAAGCTATCGCCGTTGCTGAGGCGGGCGGTGATGCTTAATTGTTGACGAAAAGGATTATTCCCTGTCTTGATGTCAAGGACGGTCGTGTCGTCAAGGGCACTAATTTTGTTGGACTTCGTGATGCCGGCGACCCGATTGAGCTTGCCAAGAGGTATGACGATGAGCGGGCTGATGAGTTGGTATTTCTCGACATTACGGCCTCTCACGAGAGGCGCGGCACGATTATTGACATTGCAAGAGGTTGCGCTTCTCAAGTATTCATTCCGTTCACAGTTGGCGGCGGCATCAGGACGGTTGAGGATATGCGCGACATTTTGAAGGCTGGCGCAGATAAAATCTCTATAAACAGTGCAGCAGTCAAGAATCCTGATATCATTCGTGACGGTGCTAAAAAGTTTGGCAGTCAGTGTATTGTGCTTGCGGTTGATGCGAAGCGTGTCAATGATGCTGATTCCGATAATCTACGTTGGGAAGTATATGTTAATGGTGGACGCAAACCGACGGGCATTGACTGTATTGAATGGGTTAAGCGAGCGGTGGACTTAGGTGCCGGTGAAATTCTGCTGACCTCTATGGACGCGGATGGCACTAAGGACGGTTATGATATTGAGCTTAATCGTGCTGTCTCTGAGGCTGTGAATGTGCCGGTGATTGCTTCGGGCGGAGCTGGCGAACTTGAGCATTTTTATGATGTTTTAGTTAATGGAAAAGCTGATGCTGTATTGGCTGCGTCGGTCTTTCATTATGGCAAGTTCTCCATTCGACAGGTCAAGGATTACTTACGCACACGCAACGTTGAAGTTCGATTTTAATTCAAAAACTCAATCATCATCATTTTCTTCTATAATTGGTGAGATGAATTATGTCTAACAAGTAACTCATACTTTGATACACTTGCCTTATTGCAAAAAATGTCGCTTACTTCGGTGTGGCAACATTAGTATCGATATTTAGACAGTTCTTTGATAGTTCAATCTACAATGTCTATTCCTAAAGCTATAGCTTGACAAATTATTTGGAATTGGTATAATAGAAATAACGAAAGCGTCCTGCGGTAACAGAACGCTTCGGGCACTGTCGACAAGCGGTCGACCTCATAGTAGAAATTACGGAACGTCAAGAAGGACTTAACAAGCAGAGCCGTCTAGCTTAGGACCTAGGCGGCTAAATAAAAAAACACTCTGCTGAGAACAGAGTGCCTGGCACGCTGGCAACGACCAGCCCCATTTTTATAGGTTCCGAAGTGTATTAGTAGTCACCTAAGTTTGCGGCTTAGGCGGCTATTTTACTTTTAAGAACAAGCACCGTTATGATAGTCACAATGACCACGATAATTTTTGCCTTGTTCATATAATCACCCCATCTCTGGGGCTAGGATTGGCCGCCTGCCATTGTCGGTGCCGAAGTAGATTCATTATATCATTATGAAAATAATCTGTCAACGAAAACGAAAACTCACCTTGTATAAATCTGGTCGAAGGTGCCGCCGTCTGCAAAATGTTCGCTATGCGCTCTGACCCAGCCGCCAAATTTATCTTTTATCGTGAACAGTTTCAATGGTTTAAAAGTATCGTTGTATTTTGCAAGGATTTTTGGATTGCGCGGACGATAAAAGTTTTGCGCGGCAATTTCCTGACCTTCGTCAGAATATAAATATTTTATGTATTCTTCTGCAATTTCACTGGTGCCATTCTTTTCAACAACTTTATCCACAATCGCGACGGACGGCTCAGCTAAAATTGACAAACTCGGTGTAATAAGTTCATAATCATTTGGAAATTCTTTAATTGATAAAAGTGCTTCGTTTTCCCAAGCAATTAAAACATCACCTTGACCGTCTTTAACGAAAGAATTCGTTGCACCACGAGCTCCACTATCCATTGCTACGACATTTGCAAACATTTTTCTCATAAAATCTTTAATTTGTTCATCATCATAATTATAATTTTCTTTCGCAAATTGCCACGCCGCCAAATAATTCCATTGCGCTCCGCCAGATGTTTTAGGATTAGGCGTAACGATTGCAACATCATCACGAATGAGATCGTCCCAATCGTGGATATTTTTCGGATTGCCCTTGCGGACTAAAAACACAATCGTTGATATGTATGGTGAAGAATTATCTGGAAATTCGTTTTCCCAGCCGCCTCTGATGAGTCCGGCATTTTTAATTGCAATCACGTCATAAGCAAGAGCAAGAGTTACAACGTCTGCCTCAACGCCATCAATAACTGAGCGTGCCTGTTTGCAGCTTCCGCCGTGCGATTGTTTTAAAATAACTTCACCTTTGCCGAGTTCATTTACCCAATGATCATAAAATTTCTTATTGTAAGCCGCATAAAGTTCGCGAGTAGGATCATATGACACGTTCAAAAATTCTATTGGACTGCTATTTTGCTCAGAGCAGCCACTTACCAAGAATATTATAAAGATTAAATTTGCCGTTAAAATCGGAATGATGAATCTTTTAATAAACAGCATAACAATACTCTTTCTATTTTAAGCAATGAACATTTGTTATTTATATTTTAATTTAATTTGAGTTGATAATCAAGCATAAATTGTCTTCATTTCACGAAGTAATAATTCAGCTGCTGGCGAAAACAATTGAGATTTTTTCCAAATGAATCTAAGCTCCGATTTTAATTCTGGATAAAGCGGCCGGAAACAAAGTTCACTGTTGGCATCAGTATTCGCCAGTTTATCTAAACTGATAGCATAGCCTAAACCCTCGCGTACCATTATCGCAGCATTGTATAGAAGATTATAAGTTACAGGAATATAAAATTTGTCTAGCTCATTGCCAAACCATTGAAGATACTCTTCTTTCATTGCCTCACGCGATAATATCAGAGGCAAGCCGCGCAAGTCATCAAGTGTTATTCGTTGCTTATGTGATAGAGGACTGTCTTTACGCATAATTACTCCCCAAATGTCCGGCGTCGGCAGCTTAATATAATCATACTTCGATATGTCGACGTTTTGAACGGTAACTGAAAAATCCAAAAGACCGGTTTCAAGTCGATGATATAAATCTTCACCGTTTCCACTGTAAATGTGGCAATGAATATTTTTATGCTCATTTTGAATATTCTTGATTACCTTTGCAATGTATTTAATTGAATCGGACTCAGCACAGCCAATATGGATTTCGCCAGCAATTGCATTTTCCATAGTCTCAAATTCTACTTTTGTTTTATGCACCATTTCCAAAATATCTTCGGCACGACGTTTAAAAATTTCTCCTTCCGTCGTAAGCTCAATTTGATAAATACTGCGCCGGAAGAGTTTTTTGCCAAGTTCTTCCTCAAGTTGTTTCAATTGTTTTGATACGGCAGGCTGGCTTACGTGAAGTTTTTCGGCAGCTCGTGAAATATTTTTTTCTCGCGCAGCTTCCACAAAATATTCTAAAACTCGGATTTCCATTTCATCACCTCTTCAATATTATAGCAAATATAATCGAAATTTAAAAACAGATATCATTTTTATGTATTTGCAATGTTATGTAATATGTTTTATTATTTAATCATCAAATTGCACGAGGTGAGTGGAATGTTAGAATTTAAGAAGGCAATGCTGCTGACGGCGGCTATAATCTCTGGATTAGTAACGTTTGGAACAGTGGACAATGTATCTGCTGCAAGAATCAATACGACAGCAAAGGGTGATACGAGTATGATTAAAGGTGATAAACTTCATCTTACAAACAAATGGGATAAAGTATTTCCTCAAAGTAACAAGGTCAATCATCGGAAGGTAACATTCGTCAATCGTTTTGGCATTACATTGGCTGCCGATCTCTACGAGCCGAAGAATATTTCCGGCAAACTTCCTGCCATTGCCATTTGTGGAGCCTTCGGTGCGGTTAAGGAACAGATTTCTGGTCTCTATGCACAAATTATGGCGGAACGCGGATACATAACGATTGCCTTTGATCCATCGTTCACCGGTGAGAGTGGCGGCTACCCTCGTTATGTTGCTTCGCCGGATATTAATACTGAAGATTTTTGTGCTGCCGTTGACTTTTTATCTACACAGGACAACGTCGACTCTGAACGAATTGGTATTATTGGCATCTGCGGCTGGGGCGGCATTGCTCTGAATGCAACGGCGATTGATACGCGAATTAAAGCCACTGTTACGACCACAATGTACGATATGAGTCGTGTTATCGCCAACGGATATTTTGATTACGATAAGAATCCAGAAGAAATAAAAAATGAGCGTCGAAATATGCGTGAAACGCTCAACGCCCAACGAAGTGCTGATTATAGAAATGGCAATTACAAACGTGCTGGCGGAGTAGTTGATCCTCTGCCAGAAGACGCACCGCAATTCGTCAAGGATTACTACGATTATTACAAGACGAGTCGCGGTTATCATTCACGCTCATTAAATTCAAATGACGGCTGGAATATGACTTCGGCGCTCTCCTTTATGAATACACCACAGCTTACTTATATCAACGAAATTACGACACCTGTGCTGATAATTCACGGTGAAAAGGCACACTCAAGATATTTTAGTGAAGCCGCTTTTGAAAAGATGACTGGTCAGAAGCCTTCATCTGATTCAGTGACTGTCGTCGGCAATAAAGAATTGATGATCATTCCAGGTGCGTCACATACTGATCTGTACGATCAAGTGGATATTATTCCATTCGACAGGATTACAAAATTCTTTGACGACAATCTCAGAAATTGATTTTGAAGTGATAGAATATGAGAGCTGAACTTCCATATTTTTTAATCGGTACCGCTTATGGCGGTTGGCAGGAATGGTTTTCTGATTATATGATGCGTGAAGGTGGCT
>JAFUTM010000365.1 GCA_017484235.1 Selenomonadaceae bacterium | reverse complement strand
TGCCTAAAATTTCAATAATCCTCAAGGAACGCGGGCATCTTGCAATTCCATTAGTAGTTATCGTGTTCTTGCTCGTATCCGGCTATACGCCAATGAGGGCAGCGTTAGCCGCAATATTCTTGTCGATTATATGTTCAGCACTGAGAAAATCTACGCGAATGAAATTAATTGACATAGTAAAAGGTCTCGAAGCCGGCGCGAAAAATGTACTCGGTGTGTTGGTTGCGTGTGCGGCGGCAGGAATTATCATTGGTATTGTCACTAAAACTGGAATTGGTCTCAAACTTGCAAGCGGCCTGTTAGATTTATCCGGCGGCCTACTGATGCCAACACTCTTTTTTACAATGATAACGGCTATAATCTTAGGAATGGGCGTGCCAACGACGGCAAATTACGTTATAACATCAACCATTGCCGCTCCGGCAGTTGTCCAGCTTGGAATACCAGTGCTTGCCGCGCATATGTTTGTATTTTACTTCGGAATTATCGCAGACGTTACTCCGCCAGTTGCACTTGCCGCCTATGCAGGAGCCGGAATCAGCGGCGGTAATGCTTTGCGCACAGGCATTAACGCTTCAAAACTCGCAATCGCCGCATTTATCATTCCATATATGTTTGTCGTTTCAAATGAACTACTGATGATTAATGCAAATATTGGCAGCCTAATCTTTACGGTCATCACTGCGATCATTGGAATGGTTGCACTCTCCTCGTCGCTGATTGGTTATTTAATTGATAACTGCAGATTAGTTGAACGTTTATTGCTATTCTGCGGTGGTTTGATGATGATAAAGCCTGGTATCACTACCGATGTGATTGGCATTGCAATCTTTGTATCGATTGTTTACCTGCAGTTCCGTCGTACAAAAAAAAGGCTCGGTGAATAATATATGAATTGCTATTTAGGATTGGGCAGCAATCTTGGCGACAGCAAAAAGAATCTCCGTCGTGCAATTGAATTGATTTCGCATATCGACGGAGTTAATTTAATATCAGTGTCTTCTTTTTATGAAACGGAACCTTGGGGAAATTTGAATCAGCCAAATTTTATTAATGCCGCCATTTGTATTCAAACTGACCTTGAGCCGTTAAAATTACTCGACGAATTACAAAGAATTGAAAACGAACTCGGCCGCGTCCGCCTCGAACATTGGGGCGCAAGAACTATTGACATTGATATTTTATATATCGACGACATCACTATGGACAGCGATAGACTAAAATTGCCACACCCGTTTATGTTAGATCGTGATTTTGTTTTGGTGCCATTGAGTGAGATTAATGGCAAAAATTATAAATTACACGGCGATAAGATTGTCAAAACAAACGGCTGTTTAGTTGACTTTGATTTAAAAATGATTGCCTGTGTTGATAAATATTTTGGGCTTGGATTAAACGGCCAGCTTCTGTTTCATATTGAAGAAGATTTAAAACGATTTCGTGAGCTGACGATTGACAATACGGTGATTATGGGCCGGAAAACTTTTGAATCAATCGGGAAGCCACTCAGCAACCGCAGAAATATCATTTTGTCACGAACGCTGAGTAACATTAAAGATGTTGAAATTGTTAGCGACTTAGAATCACTTTACCATTTGTTGTTGAATGACGAAAATAAAATAAAATTTGTTATTGGCGGCGGTGAGATTTATCAGCAGTTCCTACCATTTATCAATGAGGCTTACATAACATTTGTCAACGAATCGAAGTCGGCAGATACATTTTTGAC
>JAFUTM010000364.1 GCA_017484235.1 Selenomonadaceae bacterium | reverse complement strand
ATTTCGCCAGTGAGTACGTCAAATTCAGTAATCCTTTCGACTTCATCACCAAATAATTCAATCTTTAAAGCGCGGCCATTGTAGCCGGCCGGAAATATTTCAATCACATCACCGCGCACTCGAAACTTTCCGCGCTCAATAATAACATCATTCCGCTCATAGCGAATGGACACTAATTTTTCTAAAATTTCATCGCGGTCAGTTTCTTGACCAACGTGCAGATGAAGCACTAATTTGGAATAACTCTCTGGACTACCAAGACCGTAGATACACGATACACTTGCAACTATTATCACATCACGCCGTTCAAAGAGTGAACACGTCGCCGAATGGCGGAGCTGATCAATCTCATCATTAATGGACGCATCCTTTTCAATGTAAGTGTCAGTTGCCGGCAGATATGCTTCCGGCTGATAATAGTCATAATAACTGACGAAGTAGCCGACGTAATTATCTGGAAAAAAAGATTTAAACTCGCTGGCAAGCTGCGCGGCAAGCGTCTTATTGTGAGCGATTACCAGCGTCGGTTTCTGGACGCGCTCAATGACTTTGGCAATCGTATAAGTTTTGCCTGTGCCGGTCACTCCGAGCAATACCTGCGACTCCATACCATTTTTAATTCCGGCGGCAAGGTCGTTTATAGCCTTCGGCTGGTCGCCCGTCGGTTCAAATGGTGCCTTTACTTTAAATAAATTTTGATTCATAAATATATTTACCTTCCACATATTTTTATTTCTATAGTCAAACAAAAGAATATTTCAATATAAAAACAGGATAATATTATTAATTCGCGAAATAATATAAATGACCTTTTATAAATTAGTTTTGTCTGATGAGGAGATTTTACGTATGCCGAAAAAAATTTTAGATGATGATAAATCAAAGGACGCTGAAAAAAAAGTCAGTCGACGGACTCGAACAAAGACTCAAGAATCGCCGCCAGTAGCCTCTGCAGCGAAATCTCCTTCAACTGCGGCAAAATCAACTAAAAGTTCATCAAATACAAACGCAGACACTGTAAAAAAAGTTGTCAAAAAAACTCGTGCAAAAAAATCTGCTGAGCCTGAAGTCGAAGTTGATAATCGTGAAAAAATATTTGCACTGGATATTGGAACACGTTCAGTAATTGGAATCGTCGCTGTCCAGGAAGAAAACGGTTCATTGACAATTACGGCAACACATCGCGAGGAACACAAGACACGAGCTATGCTTGACGGTCAGATTCACGACGTGCCTCAAGTTGCTGCGGTAATTAAAGATGTCAAGGCTGAGCTGGAAAAGCAGGTCGGCAAATTAACAAGTGCTGCCGTTGCGGCTGCTGGTCGTGCGCTTTATACTGTGACGGAGACGGCTGAAATTGAAATCGAAGGCGTTGTTACACGTGAACAGGAACGAGACTTGGAATTTGCCGCTGTCCAGTCTGCCCAGTCTAACCTTGCCGCATCACACACGATTGACGATCCGTCAAGTTATTATTGTGTCGGCTTTTCTACGATACAATATGAACTGGATAATATTAGACTTAAAACTCTCGTTGGACAGCGCGGAAAAAAAGCTAAGGCAACTGTTATTGCTACATTTCTGCCTAGACAAGTTATTGATTCAATGCAGTCAGCTTTGCAGAGTTCCGCACTTGAAATGAGCGCATTAACGCTGGAACCGATTGCCGCAATTAATGTGTTGATACCACCGACGATGCGGCATTTAAATTTAGTTTTGGTTGATATTGGAGCTGGCACTTCTGACGTTGCAATCACCAAAAATGGCTCAGTTATTGCCTATGGAATGGTGCCGCTTGCCGGTGACGAAATCACGGAGGCTATCAGTCAAAAGTTTTTGCTGGATTTCAATGTCGCCGAAGAAGTTAAACGTAAAGCCGCAAACAATCAGCCCGCTGCATTTCAAGATATTTTAGGCAGTCGCTTCGATATGACGGCTGATGAGATAATTGAACCGATTATCGAAAATATAAAAGGTCTGGCTGATTCGATAGCCAAGACCGTTGTTGAGTTAAACAATAATGAAGTGCCGCAGGCAGTAATGTTAGTTGGCGGTGGTTCTCTTACTCCAAAACTTCATCAATTTGTTGCTAAAGCTCTCAATTTGCCAGATAATCGTGTCGCCGTTCGTAATCCTGATATAGTTGCCGGCATTACT
>JAFUTM010000363.1 GCA_017484235.1 Selenomonadaceae bacterium | reverse complement strand
GTGATATTTACGTATACTTTGTCACGGACGCCAAAGATTTTAAAGTTGTAGAACGAACAGGTTTCTTTAGTTGGTTGCAGTCTCTCAGCTTCGTTCAGCTAATCAGTATAACGAAGGCTACAAGTATTCCCAACCAAAAGTAAGTCGGCTATGACTTTGGACTGAAGAAATTTCTAACGGCGTCCGACGGAGCAGATGTAACAAGTCCACTGTTCTTCGCTCAAAATGCTGCCTTGATTGCAAAAGCTGCGAAGAATTTGTCTCACAAAGTGAAAGGGTCAAACAATAGACGACGAGCAAAGTTGAATTTGGCGAGGCTGTACAAGAAGTCAGCAAATCAGCGTCACGACTTCCACTTTAAACTTGCAAGACGAATCAGCCTTGAATATGATACAATCTGCATTGAGGATTTGAATGTGAAGGCAATGCAGAGACTCTATGGACGAAAAATAGGCGACTTGGCGTTTAGTGAGTTTGTCAAAATTCTGCAATATGAAGCGTCAAAATTCGGCACAGAGATAATAGAGGTCAACAGATACTTTGCATCAAGTCAGATTTGCCATTGCTGCGGAGAGAAAAATCCAGAAGTAAAGGATTTAAGTATACGTGAGTGGCATTGTCCGAAATGCGGCGCATATCACGACAGAGACCGCAATGCAGCAATAAACATTCTCAATGAAGGGTTGGGGCATCGACCCGTGGAGGAGACATTGTAAGACCTCGTTTTCGAGGCTAATGTCGTTGATACCAGAATCCCCTAGCTTTAGCTTTGGGGAGTTTGTCAAGAGAGTTTTTTTATTTCGCAATTTATGCTATAATATTATCGCTCGATAAAATATATCGTGCTCTTAATGTTGACAATCTTAATCAGAGTGTGTGGAATAATATGGCGAAAAAAGAAACTAATTTTGTACACCTGCACGTGCATACGGAGTACAGTCTGCTCGACGGTGCAAGCCGCATTGAAGATTTAATTATTCGTGCTAAGGAACTTGGTATGCCGGCGATTGCAATAACGGACCACGGCGCGATGTATGGTGTTATAAATTTTTATAAAACTGCTGTTAAACACGGCATCAAGCCCATAATTGGCTGCGAAGTTTACCTTGCGCCCAAGTCCAGAAAAATCCGCGACGAGTCCAGCGCCGTAAAGTATTATCATTTAGTTCTACTGGCAGAAAATAACCGCGGCTATCAAAATTTAATTAAACTGGTCTCGGCCGCAAGTATCGACGGATTTTACTATAAGCCGCGAGTCGATAAGGAAATTTTACGCGAGCACCACGAAGGCCTCATCGCGCTGAGTGCCTGCGTTGCCGGTGAGATTCCGCGTGCCATTATTCAAGGCGATTTAGAATACGCTGAAACATTGATTCAAGAGTATATTGATATTTTTGGCCGCAATAACTTTTTTTTGGAAATTCAGAATCACGGGCTTGATGAAGAGAAAAAAGTCACTGAGGCATTAATTAATTTGTCCAAAAAGTATAACGTCGGGCTGGTTGCCAGTAATGATTCTCATTATACTTATCGTGAGGATAGTGAATTTCACGACGTTCTGCTCTGCATTCAGACTAATAAAAATATTGACGACAAAAAGCGTCTAAAATTTTCGTCTGACGATTATTATTTGAAGTCGCCGGAAGAGATGCGGGCGCTTTTTCCAAACGTCAACGAAGCGGCGGACAATACATTAAAAATTGCAAAACGCTGCAAAGTGGATTTTAAATTCGGCAAGCTGCAGCTTCCTGATTATCATCTTCCTATGGGCTGTAAAAGTGCCTCCAAATATCTTCGGGCGTTATGCAATCAAAAAATTGCGGAGCGTTACGCCATTTTTACCGACGAAATCTTAACGCGGCTGGACCACGAACTGAGCATAATTAAAAATATGAAGTATGACAGCTACTTTTTGATAGTGTATGATTTTATCCGGTATGCAAAGAGTATCGGTATTCCCGTTGGTCCAGGACGAGGCAGCGCGGCCGGCAGTATGGTTGCTTACATTTTGGGAATTACTGAGCTGGATCCATTGGAATATGATTTGCTCTTTGAACGGTTTTTAAATCCTGAGCGCGTGACGATGCCGGATATTGATATTGATTTCTGCTTCAACAGGCGTGAAGAGGTCATTGATTATGTTAAGCGCCTTTATGGCGAGGACCACGTCGCTCAGATTATCACTTTCGGGACAATGGGCGCAAAGGCCGCTATCCGCGACGTCGGGCGCGTGCTGAATATTCCTTATGCTGAGGTCAGCCGCATTGTCAAGATGATACCTAATGAGCTAAAGATTACTATTGATAAGGCGCTTGAGACGTCTATAGAATTTCGAGACGAATATAATAATAATGCAGAGGCTAAACGGCTGATTGACCTCTCTAAAAAGTTGGAAGGTCTGCCGCGACACTCCTCCACTCACGCCGCCGGTATCGTTATCGCGCCGCGTCCGCTTATTGATTTTATTCCGATGCAGATGTCGGACAATATGCTGGTCACTCAGTATGACAAAGACCGCATTGAAGAACTCGGCCTCCTCAAAATGGATTTTCTGGGGCTGCGTACTCTTACCGCTATCGGCAATACCGTCAAAAATATTGAGCAGGTCACCGGAATTAAAATTAATATAAATAAAATTCCACTCGACGATGAATTGACGGCAAAGATGTTAGCCGAAGGCAAGACCGGCGCAGTTTTTCAAATGGAATCTGCTGGAATGACTAAATTAGTCCGCGATTTACAGCCGAAAAATTTTGCCGATTTAATTCCAACCGTAGCACTCTACCGACCTGGACCGTTGGGAAGCGGAATGGTTGAAGATTTTATTGAGCGCAAGCACGGCAAAAAGTCTATTGAATATCTGCATCCGAAGTTGGAGCCAATTTTAAAGGAGACATATGGCGTAATCTTGTATCAAGAACAGGTTATGCAGATTGTACAGGCCTTAGCTGGATTCACTCTCGGACAGGCGGACCTACTCCGACGGGCAATGGGCAAGAAAAAAGCCGAAATCCTTATGGCGCAGCGCAGCAACTTTATGTCGGGCTGCCTCAGCAATGGCATTGACGAAGCGCTGGCGAATAAGATATTTGAACTTCTGATGCACTTTGCCGATTATGGATTTAATAAATCACACAGCGCGGCTTATGCACTCTTGGCCTGGCAGACCGCCTATTTGAAGGCGAACTATCCGGCAGAATTTATGGCGGCAATGATGAGCAGTGTTATGAACTCCGACAAAGTCGCTGAGTATATTGAGCTTGCCAGGCGAATGGGTCTTAAAGTGCTTGGGCCGGACATAAATATCAGCAATTCTACTTTTTACGTCCAGAACGGCGCAATCCGATTCGGGCTGGCGGCTATTAAAAATATTGGCGAATTTATGATTGACAGCGTTGTCGAAGCTAGAAATAAAGGCGGCAATTTTAAATCGCTGCTCGATTTTTGCAGGCGCATAGACCACAAAATTTTAAATAAGCGTGCAATTGAAAATTTAGTTAATGGCGGCGCCTTTGACAGTGTCGACAACAGGAGGACGCGCCTTTTGGCGGCGGTGGATAAGTCAGTTACCGATGCCTTGATAAAAATAAGCGACGACGCCAGCGGGCAGGGCGGCCTTTTTAATGATAATGATATGAAATCGTCAGAATTTAAATTACCGGATATTGAGGAGAAGCCTAAGCGCGAAATCCTCGTTTGGGAAAAGGAGACGCTTGGATTTTATATTTCCGGTCATCCGCTGGACGATTACGCAGACCGCATTAAGGATTTGACCGCGATAACGGAGATTAACAGCCGCGCTTTTGAAGAGGGCAAGAAGATTAAAATTGCCGGCATAATCGTTGACCTGCGCCGCCGCACGACTAAGTCGGGCGAGGTTATGTGCTTTCTCCAGGTTGAGGATTTTATGGACAAGATTGAGGTTATGGTCTTTCCTGAGCAATTTCTCAAAAGTGTTAATCTGCTGCATATTGACAGCCCGATTGTCATTCAAGGTTTTGTTGAGCGTACCGGCGAAAAAATCTTTATCCGTGCCTGCGGTATTTCGAGTATCAAGGACTATGAGCCGAATTATTATTTGATAATTAACCAGGATTTAGATAATCCTGATACTTATTCTAAGCTAAAAGATGTATTTTTGACTCATCACGGTCGGCAGCCGGTATTTATTAATGCGTCGGGCAAGTGGCAGAAGATGAAGCCTCAGTATTGGGTAAACGGCAGCCCTGAGGTCCGGTCGGCGATTGAGTCCGTGCTCGGCAAGGAGAACATTCGCAGGTATTGATAATATTGTTTATTTTTGTGCCTTTGTTTTATTTTTTTTATATTTGAAACTACTTTCTTGACCGCAAGAAAGTAGCAAAGAACTCTCCTCACTGTCTCGCGTCACGCTCGCCGCGTTCGGAAGGCGCCTCGCATCACGCTCGGCGATTTTTCAGAGTTTGCGATTAGCGTCACGTCCAGCTCGCGGATTTCTCAATTCGTAATTCGTAATTTTGAGTTTGTTAATTTGTAATTTAATAATTGAATTAATTACGCATTACGCATTATTATATTTGAGTCTTTTTTCTGTCTTGTCTATTCTACAGACTTCTTATTGAGGTAGAGGCTAAGTTTTATTTTTTTATATTACATTTTTTATGTTACATCTTCTTTCTTTAGCCGTAAAGAAAGAAGCAAAGAAAACTCGTTCGCTGGTTTCGCGTCACGCTCAACGCGCTCACAGGGCCTCGCATCACGCTCGGCGATTAATTTAATTAGGAATTGTAAATTAGGAATTAGGAATAAATCTAATTAGGAATGATTAATCAGAAATTGATAATTAAATATATTCCTCATTCAGCATTCCTAATTCCTAATTAATTTGTGCTAGCTGCAATAATCTTTGATGCCTGCAAATATGCCTTTTGCCGCCTTCGTTACGCCCTCGTCTGAGTTTAGCAGCTTCTCCTCTGTCGGATTGGATATAAACGCCAGCTCTATAAGCGTCGCCGGCATATCGGTATTTCTCACTACGTAAAAATTACAGGGCTGTGTGCCGCGACTCGGTGTGTTCAATGATTCGCATAGCGCCTTCCTTATACAATCCGCTAATCGGCGCGAATCATCTGTGCCTTTGCCAAAGTAATAGCCCGTTGAGCCTCGCGCCGCCGGATTTGTGAAGCTGTCGGCGTGTATGGATATAAACATATCCGCCTCCGCATTATTGGCCACATCACACCGCGCCTTGAGTTCCTCAACGTCCGTCGCGTGGCGGCCGCGTTCGGCAACTTCGGTATCCGTCTCGCGCGTCATTATGACGGTTGCGCCATCTGCTTCAAGAAGCTGCTTAAGCTCCAGTGCAACCCTAAGCGTCACGGTCTTCTCCATTACGCCGCTCGGTCCTATCGCACCGGCATCGTTGCCGCCGTGCCCTGCGTCTATCACTATCTTTTTGCCCGCTATGCCTGGTGTCCGGTTTACTTCTATATTCTTATGCGTATTATTACTGCCTGTATTATCATTATTGTCATTGTTATTTCCAGAGGACCTGTTATCGCGTTCGTCGGGCCTCAATACTTCGCCGGCGCTCCTGTTGTCTGTGCCTGTGTTCTCAGCGGAAGGCGTGGTCATCTCTGGAGAGACCTTTTTATCGAAGCCAGGCTGCTCCGCACCAAGACCGAGGTCTATAACTAAACGCTTGCCCGCTGGTCCGCCGTCCAGAAAAAAGACCACATTCTCCGCCATCGTCTCTATTACAACTCTGACGGTCGATGGATTATACTGCGCCATTCTGAATTTCTTCATCGCTGTGGTCTGAGCACGCAGGTCCAGCTCCTGTGGAACATTATCGGCAAGCCAAGCATTATCTATATCGATAATCATTCTCGAAGGGTCTTCTACGTATAAAACTTTAAATTCCGTTTCCTTTGTCATATCCAGCACGATACGGACGCGACCGCTGCCTAGACTATATCTGACGTTTTTGATGCCTGCCATATTGGCGGTGCGTCTGGAAAAGGAATTGTCCGCCGCCGCCTCAGATATGTGTATTCCTGTCATCAGACTCATCATTATGAAATACACCAGGAAGGCCGGCAGCCATTTTTTTATCACCAGTTATACCTCCTCTGTGGTTGTCTATTTTAAAATGATTTTTTATTATAACACAAAGTTCAGTATTTTCATAGTGATTTACAAAAAATTAATTATGAATGTTGAATTAGGAATTAGGAATTAATAATCGATAATTAAATATATTCCTCATTCCTCATTCGTCATTCCTAATTAATTTAGGTCGACGAGAGTGCGCTGGCGATTATTAAAAGTGAGGACCTGATTATAACCGAATTGTTTAACGTAATCTATGGCTTCATCGCAGAAGCGGCCGCAATCTTCCGGTCTATGAGCGTCAGAAGAAATAATAATGGGCAGTTCATAATCGGCAGCAATCTTCATAAAGTCAGGATAGGGCGAAATCTCCTTGACAGGGTAACGATAAAGAGTGCCGGTATTGACATCGACGGCCATATTGGCGGACTTGAGGGCTTGAGCGGTGCGGACGAGGTAAGGAGTGGTGTCGAAGTCTGGAATATGATTAAAGAGGCGGACATTGAAAGGGTGACCTAAAACGTCGTAGAGGTGGGCGGCAGCGAGCATTTCGACCTGCTGAGTGTAACATTCGTAAATATCTTGGAGGTTGTGATTATTCCACTCGTCCTTAATTTCGGAGGAGTCATAAGCCCAGCCGTTGATGAAATGGACAGAACCAATTATATAATCGAAGTTATAATTATTGAGGATTTGCTTAACGGCGGCCTGATTTTGGAAGTTGCAGACTTCGATGCCGGTTTTGACGTTATGGTTGAGTTTGAGCTGAGCCATAAAATTAAAATAGTCGTCCAGCGAGTGTTTGAACTTATTTTTTTTAAGCCAAGCCTGTTGAAACTTACCGACAGGAGAATCATCGAGGATTAAATCGTTATAATAGAGGTTCTTGAATGTAGGGAAAGTGTGAGAGTGTTCGGTTATGCCGATTTCGTTTATGTTGTGAAGGCTGGCGGTATTGAAGAAGCCCTGTACCCAATTTATATTGTAATCGCCATATTCGAAATGCATATGATAATCGATTTTCATAGTAATAAACTAATTATGAATGTTGAATTAGGAATTAGGAATTAATAATCGATAATTAAATATATTCCTCATTCCTCATTCATAATTCCTCATTAATTATAATTCTTCATAATTCTTCATAATCCTTCATTAACTAATTATGAATGTTGAATTAGGAATTAGGAATTAATAATCGATAATTAAATATATTCATCATTCCTCATTAAATATGTTCCTCATTAATTATGTGGACGACAAGAGGGCCACAGG
>JAFUTM010000362.1 GCA_017484235.1 Selenomonadaceae bacterium | reverse complement strand
TCCAAGAATCAACAAGCTGTAAAGCCTTCCGAGTGAGAGCCACCACGCCACACTCAGATAATCAGACCCACCAGTCCGATTGCCTATATTATTGCATACAGCTTCACACATGTCAAATTAAATTTTCATTAGATTTTCATTAGAAACCCACGACAAAACGAACGAGACCTGGTATAATAAAATCCTCAATTTCAATGTGAGGAGATAAAAGTTTGAAACGAACATATGCATTAACATTCGTCGGAATAGCAGGAGCACTTTGGGCATCAAGCGGAGTGGCAGTACAAGACTTCTTCGCTCACTCAAATAAATCAGCAATGGACCTAACAAATATCCGAATGGTAATATCAGGACTAATAATGTTAATTCTCACCTGTCGACACGGCAGACTGACGAGGAACTTAACCATATTAAAAGAGCGGCCCAAAATGTGGCTGGAAGTGGCAGTTTACGGAATAATCGGAATTGCACTGGTACAATTTTCATACTTTGAAGGTATATCAATCGGTGGCGCAGTACCAACGACGGTAATCCAATATTCGTGTCCGGCAATGATAGTCCTTTGGAATTCTGTGTATAATAAAAAAATGCCGAAATTCGGCGAAGTATTGGCGGCAGCATTAGCAATGATCGGTGTACTATTATTAGTCACAGGCGGCAAACTGGATGCACTGCTTGTTCCACTATCCTGTGTCTTTTGGAGTTTAATGTCCGGCGCATCGTTTGCGTTCGCGTCCATATTTCCAAAACACCTATTTGCCGTTCATATCGACCAATATTTTTTGACAAGCGTCGGAATGATAATCGGCGGCTTATTTACATTCATTTTAGTTGATGAAATAAACTGGCTGCCATTCTTTAATGCAGACGTAGTCTTTGACGTCAGCTGGATAATCATTTTTGGTACAGTAGCAGCGTTCTTGCTATTTAACGTTGGTTTAAGGTACTTAACGCCGGAAGAAGCGTCCGTGACGGCGACAACTGAACCGCTGGCGTCCGTAATAATATCTTATTTTATGTTCGGCACAGCATTTGGGCTCGTTGAGTCATTAGGAATAGTCTTTGTAATCACCGCAATTTTAGTGCCTATATTCATCGACAATCGCAATTGATTTTAATAAACTACTTGACAAGTAACAATAATTATGTTAAACTGATAATCGTTCTGAGCGGCAGATTATGTCATCAGGCAGTATACAGGGGTATCGCCAAGCGGTAAGGCACCGGACTCTGACTCCGACATCGTTGGTTCGAATCCAGCTACCCCTGCCATTTTTATTTAATGAAGAATATAAGTTCGTATAATAAAATAATGTGCAGTGACTTTTAGTTGAGTCATTGCACATTTTAAATTTTACGCATAAATTTGGATAACATACCGCGAATACGTCGGATGCCTTGTTTTTGCAGGCGGTATATATGAGATACACTGAGTTTTAATTCATTTGCAACGGTACGAGCTTCTTCACTCTGCAAATAGATACTTTCCAAAACAGTGCGCTCCTTTTGAGGAAGTCTATTCATTGCCTGGCGGAGTCGGTCAATCATCTCATGAGTTTCCGCCTGCTCACTTACAGTCGGCGCACAATCGGCTAATTGAAGAGCCTGTTCATTAAAGTCCGAAGAAACACACGGTAAATCAACGCGACCTTCTCGACGCAAATAGTCAATCATAAGTCCGCGAATCCGATGGACAGAGTAAAGACTGAATGCGACGCCTCGATTTAAATCAAAGGTCTCAGCCGCCTCAATCAATCCGACAGTACCTTCCTGAATAATGTCCATAATATTATCCATATCGCGATAAGGCATAGCCGTCTTAAATACGAGTGGCTGATAGGATTCAATCAGCTTCTGACGTGCCACAGTATTGTTATGAAGTTTAAACTGACGCCAAAGTTCCTGTTCAGTTTTGGAATCCAGTATGGCAATCTTCTGTAGTTCCGATAAGTATTCTTCAAGTCGCATTATGTTCACCTTTGCATTATGAATGTGTAGATTGTTTTCATTATAGCAAATTATTACGAAATAGACAAGAATTTTTTAATTTAAAGCAATATACTTGACAAAAAAGCTAATTGAGTGTAGCATAACAATGATGTATGAGCAGTGACAATAAGTAAAAATTATAAGGAGATGTTTCCATGAAACGTTGTAAGAAGATTTTGTTGGCGTCACTCGCTTGTTCAGCTTTAATGGCTGGTACACTCAGCTTTATTCCTTCAGTGACAGAGGCAGCGTACACGCTTAACGAAGAAGTACAAAATCCAACGCCGGCTCTGCTCGGTGCTTCACAGATTGGCGTAATGAAGTATGTGAATCCAAGTGCGGAAATGGCGAATGCTGCTAACAAAGATGCGATTGTAATTTTAAGCTTCGGCACTACTTACAAAGAGACGCGTGAAAAAACGATAGTTGCGACGGCTCAAGCTATTAAAAATGCTCACAGTGATGTTGAGGTAAGAATCGCCTTTACGAGTCACATTGTAATTGACCACATCAAAAAGAATGAGGGCAAATGCGATTATATGACGCCGGAAGAGACACTTGCTCAACTTAAAAAAGAAGGCTATACACGTGTTGCACTCGTCTCGTTTGATTTAATTCCTGGTATGGAATATGATTACGCTCGTGGAGTATTTAACAATTGCAAAGAACAGTTTAAAGTAATGACGCTCTCAACGCCGTTGATGTACTGGCAAGGCCAGGAGGAGCAGCCTGATGATGTGCTTGAATTTGTCAAAGCAGTTAAATCTCAGCTGCCGAAAGTCGATAAAAAAGAAGCTATCCTGTTTATGGCACACGGCACACCTCATCCTGCCAACGCATATTACTCGGTGTTAAATACACGCCTGCATTACGCTGGTATGAATAACGCTTATGTTTATACGGTTGAGGGCTGGCCGCGTCTTGAACAGGCGATTCATCGTCTCAAGCGCAAGGGCTATAAAAAAGTTCTGCTTGTGCCGCTTATGATGGTTGCCGGTGACCACGCGACTAACGATATGGCGGGCAATGAAGAAGACTCGCATAAATCCATACTTGAAAAAGAGGGCTTCACCGTTAGAACTTATCTGCACGGTGTCGGCGAAAATAAGAACGTCCAAAAGATTTTTGTCGAACGTGCCAACGATGCCTGGAACGCTTTAGTTGGTAAATAGTAACCGTTGATTATCGGTAAAATGTGTGTCGTTCCTTATTGTTAAGTGACGATGAACGACAAAAATAAATAATAAAAAAACGTTGACAAATATGAAGTTTCTTGCTATAATATTTGTCGACACGGAGAGGTGTCCGAGTGGTTGAAGGTGACGGTCTTGAAAACCGTTGTGCGGAAACGTACCGTGGGTTCGAATCCCACCCTCTCCGCCATTTTTTTGTATTCTTTAAATTAAACTTGCAAATATTTTCAAATCGTGTTAAAATCTATTTAATTTATGCGTTACCAAAAATGTAAATTTAACAAAATTTGGCAGCACTTGCCAGTAAAATCAAAGTAAGCGTGTAGACTTCGGTCTTATCGTGTAGAGGCGACGTGGACACGCCGATAAGAATAAGGCTATTTTAGTCCGTATAGCAAACTTCTTAAATAGAGACCCGAAAAACTACTGTCTCTTAGAAGCCTGCGACTTTAGTCGTAGGTAGTTCACATTCGTTGACCATAGAGAGGAGTTTTAATTTTGTTTGGTATGTCAATGAGTGTCGGAATAGATTTAGGAACGGCAAATATTTTAGTTTATGTCAAAGGAAAAGGCATTGTCCTTCGCGAGCCGTCAGTTGTTGCGGTTGATAAAGATACTGATTCCGTCCTTGCAATTGGTGAGGAAGCCCGCGAGATGATTGGCCGTACGCCTGGAAATATTGTTGCTATTCGTCCATTACGTGACGGTGTTATTGCTGATTATGACACAACTGAATCGATGATTCGTTATTTTTTAGAAAAAGTGGTTGGACGTTCCTTTATTTTTAGACCGCGAGTTATGATTTGTATTCCTTCCGGCGTGACTGTTGTCGAAAAGCGTGCAGTTCAGGAAGCAGCTGAACAAGCCGGAGCTAAGAAAACTGAACTCATTGAAGAACCAATCGCCGCAGCTCTCGGAGCCGGCATTGATATTTCAGAACCGGTTGGATCTATGGTCGTTGATATTGGCGGTGGTACTTGCGATGTTGCGGTAATTTCACTTGGCGGCATAGTTTTAAGTGACAGTCTGCGCGTTGCAGGTGACCGTTTTGATTCGGACATTGAGGCTTATATAAAGCGTGCATATAATTTGATGATTGGTGAGCGCACGGCTGAAAATATCAAAGTTAATATCGGTGCGGCTTATCGCGGTGCCCGAAGTGTCACAATGGACGTGCGCGGCCGTGACATTATCTCCGGCCTGCCTAAAAATATTCAAGTTGAAAGTAATGAGATTGCCGACGCGCTCAAAGATTCAGTCGACAGAATTGTTACTTGTGTCAAGAAAGTTTTAGAAGATACACCGCCGGAGCTGGCTGCCGACATAATGGATCACGGCATAGTGCTTACCGGCGGCGGCGCAATGCTCTATGGTCTTGATGAACTCATTCGTGCAGAAACTAATATTCCAACTGCGCTTGCCGATGATCCGCTTTCCTGTGTTGCACTTGGTACAGGCAAAGCGCTGGAATTTAACTATCAGCAGAGTTAATATAATTGTGCGAAATTAAAAAATGATCTTGCTCTCTATTTAGGCAGGATCATTTTTATTTATTATCACGAATCATTAATCCACCGGATTTAGCCGTGTTGAGTGTCAATGACTAACAATTAACGATAAATTGAGTTTTGATAATTCGCAATTGAAACAATTCCAAATTCATCATTAGTTTTATTCCTAATTCCTAATTCACAATTCATCATTATTAAAGAAGTCGCCGCTCTTGCCGCCGGTCTTGCTGACGAGATGTATATTAGTAATCTCCATACGTTTATCGATTGCCTTGCACATATCATAAATTGTAAGCAACGCAACTGATACAGAGTGCAACGCTTCCATCTCAACACCGGTGAGGCCGGTAACTTTAACTGTTGCAATCGCCTCAACTGCACATTCTTTAGGCAGCATATTAAAATCAATTTTGCAGCTGCTTATCGGCAGAGGATGGCATAATGGAATTATCTCGTGAGTCCGTTTAGCCGCCATAATTCCGGCAATACGTGCAACGCCCAGGACATCGCCCTTAGCAACGGTGCCACTCTCAATCGCCTCATATACCGCTTTATTGACGAGAATGCGACCACAGGCAACTGCCGCGCGGCTGGTCGTATTTTTATTGCTCACGTCAACCATTATGGCTTTGCCCTGTTCGTCAAAATGAGTCAGTTTATCACTCATAACTTTGCACATTCTCCGGTTTCTCCGCGCAGTATTTCAATGCCGTGTCTTAGTGTCGGCAACACAAATCCAAGACACTCCGCAACAGCTTTAACACTACCAGGCAAGTTGACAATCAACGTCCGTTTACATATTCCGGCGACTGCGCGGCTCAGCATTGCGCGTGGAGTTATCTTCAATGATTCTAGCCTCATAGCCTCAGCAATTCCAGGTGCCATTCGATCGCAGACTTCTATTGTTGCTTCAGGCGTTACGTCGCGCATTGAAAAGCCAGTACCACCTGTCGTTATGACCAGCCCGATTCCAACGTTAGCGTACTTTTTCATTTGAGCTGCAAGTCTATCCTTATCATCTGGCAAAATCACTTTGTCGGCGATTGAATATCCAGCCGCTTTAAGCATTTCTTCAACTTTAGCACCGCTTAAATCTTCACGTTCACCGGCAAAGCCCTTATCGCTGGACGTTATAATCGCCGCGTCAAGCGGCATATTTTTAGTTGTAATATTTAATTCGTCACCAACTTTAATTACTCCGCCGTGAAGAACTCGTGCAAATACGCCTTCACGCGGCATAATGCAGTCACCGACTTGATGATAAATCTGGCAGTGAGAGTGGCACTCTTTGCCGATCTGAGTAATCTCAAAAAAAACATCGCCGCAGTTCAGCCGCGTGCCAACCGGCAGCTTTTTAAAAGTAATTTCATCATCAACAATATTTTCACCGAAGTCACCAAAATTTACATTGCCGCCGCGCCGTTTGAAATCTTCAATTTCATTAAGGCCAAGAAAACTCACTTGACGGTGCCAGCTGCCCGCGTGTGCGTCACCATCAATGCCATATTCTGTAATAAAAGTTGCGGATTCAACTTGCGTTTTGCGCGTGCCGCGTTTTTCGCTTATACATATCGCTTTGATTTTGCCCATACATTAACCACCTACTTGATACATTTTAGTTTTGTCAACGTTGTTCTCAAAATGATGCTCCTGCGGCTTATTGTAAATTGCCCGTCTCATTTCGTCCATTAAAATGTTTTCACTTACACCAGAACGAAGTAGAGATTTAACATCTAATCCAATCTGCGAATTTAAACATAATTTTAAAAATCCGTCTGAAGTCAGCCGGACACGATTGCAATGGCTGCAAAATTTATGATCAATCGCATCTATAAAGCCAATCCGTCCAACGAATCCGCGCAAACTAAAATACTCAGCCGGACCTTGAAGCTCGTCTTTAGATAATGGCATTAAGTGACCATAGACCTCCTCTATACTGTTACGAATTGCAGACATTGGAATACCTTTGTAAATCGAGGCACAGCCAATCGGCATCAACTCAATAAATCGCACTTTAATGTCATTATCACGAGCTAGAGAAACAAGCTCAATAATATCTGCGTCATTGAGACCGACAATCGGCACGCAGTTAATTTTTACTTCGCAATTTGCAGCAATTATTTTATGAAGACTCGATACCACTGCCTCAAACATAGGACGCCGAGTAATTTGGTTAAAAATTTTTTTATTTAGTGTATCCAGACTGAGATTTATCGAATCCAGACCAGCTTCAATAAGCGCGTCGACCATCTTGTCAAGTAGTACGCCATTTGTCGTAATGGCAACTTTTTCAATGCCGTCAACAGATTTTATATTGCGGACTAATTCGACAATGTTTCGACGCAACAAAGGTTCGCCGCCAGTCAGTCTGATTTTACGAATGCCGAGTGCGGCGAAAATTTTTACAACGGTTAAAATTTCTTCAAAAGTGAGAATGTCTTCGTGTGCAAGTTTAAAAACGCCGTGTTCCGGCATACAGTAACGGCAACGCAAGTTGCAGCGGTCAGTTACTGATATACGCACGTATTCTATTTTGCGATTGAATTGATCTATCATAATTAATACAATAAAACGACATTTACTTTAGTGCCGGCAGTTAGTTTGCCCGTGCCAGCTGGAATATCAATAAGTGCATTGCAATCTGCCGCGCTAAACAGCGATCCAGAGGCGTGCTGATCCGGTAGAGTAACGCAACCATTTTCATAACGTGCCCGAATAAAACGGCGGCCGCGACTTTCTTTAGGAAAATCATTTATTAATTCAGCTTCACAGCGACGATAGATTATATCGCTGCGTCCACTGAGTTTTTCCAACACAGGTCTTACTAATAGCTCAAAAGTTGCATAAGCGGCAAAAGGATTACCACTGAGAGCAATACCGAGCATATTGCCCGCCGTGTAGCTTACGACCGGCGCACCTGGTTTCATCAACACACGCCAGAATATCCTTTGGCCGACGAGTTTAACGACATCGTGTATGATGTCCTTCTTGCCGACGCTCACGCCACCCGTCGTTATGAATAAATCAGTATTATCTTTATATTCATTAATGACAGCCGCCGCTTTGTTGGCGTCATCTGGCAATATACCAATTATCTTAGGATCGAAGCCGAGTTCTTTAAGCCGACCAGCTAAAAAGTAAAGATTGCTGTTGTAAATTTTGCCGGCAGTAAGCTCAGTGCCAGGCATCAACAATTCATCACCAGTCGAAGCAATAGCAATCGACGGCTTACGATTGACTTTGACGCTTGTAAATCCTTGACTAGCAAGGACAGCAATGCGTGACGCATTTAACACTTGACCGCGCTTTATAAGCAGATTGCCGGATTTAATATCTTCACCTGAAAAGCAATAATTTTCGTGATGCTTAAGCTCATAAGGCACGAACAACTCATCATCTATGACAGTGACATCTTCCTGACGAATCACACAATCTGAGCCAGCGGGCATCGCCGCACCAGTCATAATTCGCAGTGCCTCACCGTCATTTAATTTACCAGTGTAAAAATCGCCTGCACACTCCTCACCGACAATTTTAAATTTAGCCGGATTGCTGGCAGTTGCATCTTTTGTAAAAGCTGAATTGAGCGCGTAACCGTCAAGAGGTGAACGGTCAAATGGCGGATTGTCGAAGCGGGCATTAACGTCTGCAGCTGACACTCGACCAACGGCCTCAAATAAATCAATATCTTCAAAATCAATAATATTTTTAGTGTTGGCTAATAACATATCAATAGCCGTTTCCAAAACTATACCTTCCACAACAAACCTCCAAACTAATGAGGAATTATAAATTAGGAATGAGGAATTTAATTATCGTACTTTTATGGCCGAACGTGATGTGAGGCCCTTTCCGAACGCGGCGAGCGTGACGCGAGGCAGTGAGGAGAGTTCTTTGTTACTTTCTTGCGGTCAAGAAAGTTATGTACCTTAAAAAAATAAAACTAAACAACGAAACAAATAATTGGCAAAAAAATTATAATAAACCGCCGACACCTAAATGACGCAGCTGATTACGTTCAATAATTTCACCAGCCACAACACGCGGCAAAACCATATCAAATACCGTCTTGGAACAATACATCACACAACCAGGCAAGCCCATAATCGGTATCGAAATATCATCTCGTTTGTAATAGGCAAGCATAAACATTGCACCAGGCAAGACAGGAACACCATATGTTACAACATCTGCTCCACTGTCGCGAATTGCCGCCGGTGTACGATCGTCTGGATCAACACTCATTCCGCCAGTACAAATAATCATATCCATACCCAAATTAATTAATTCATTTATATGAGAAAGTGTCATTTCTTTAGAATCGTCAGAAAGTCTCCGTTCATTAATCATAAGCCCAAAATTTTTAAGTTTAGCCTCAATAACTGGAGTGAAAGTATCTTCTACGCGCTTGTGGAAAATCTCCGAACCAGTGACAATTAATCCAACATTGAACTTTTTATAAGGCATAATCTTTATCAACGGCTCAGAACCAGCAATTATTTGAACTGCATCCATTTTAGACTTATCAATAACAAGCGGAATTACGCGCATACCAGCAACTGACTTGCCGCGTCTAACTGGAATGTGATTGCTGACAGTTGCAATACAAATCTCATCAATTTCATTGACGGCATTAAGCTTGTCTTCATCTATGTGGATAACACCGTCATACGCCGCTTTCAATTCGATTTTGCCTTCTTTAACAGCAGTCGGTTCAAGCCCTGCGCCTTGACAAAGACGCCGCAGAATCTCCGCAGCGTCGTTCTCGTGTAATTTTGTGTCGTCATTTTCCCAAACATAAATATTTTCTTTGCCAAGAGACAACAATACTGGTATATCCTCTTCAGTTATAACGTGACCTTTGCGAAATTTAGCATCTTTAATAACGCCGCGCACTATCTGCGTTATGTCGTGGCAAAGAATTTGTCCAACTGCATCTTCCGTCTTAATTTGCTTCACATTGACACTTCCATTTCAATACATAGTTTACAAACCTAGTCATCTTTAAATGTTAATTATACATTGTCAATTAAAATAGTGCCGTGACAAAAATCACAATAACTAAATCAAATTAATTAACAATGATGAATTTAGAAATATTTAGAAATTATTTAATTAACGTTGAATGCCCAATTTTTTCTTAATCGCAGTTTTATGTACATACATAGCCTCGTCAGCTTCCTGGAATACAGAGGCATAATCAACATCTTTACGACCGATACTTATTCCACGCGCTACTGATAAGTTAAAAGTTTTATCCTGAACGGTAAAATGTTTTTCCGCTACGGCTTCGTCAAATAGTTCAAGCAGTTCATTGCGCTGTTCATAGTCGCGACCTTCAAGAATCGCTACAAACTCATCGCCGCCAATTCGAAATACTGGACTTTCTGCAAACGTTTTACTAATAATGCTTGCCGCACAGCGTATCAGCTCATTACCGGCCTCGTGCCCGTAAGTATCGTTGATTTTCTTTAAAAAATTGACATCAAACACTACTACAGCGTAATTCAAATAATCAGACTGTTCCGCAATTTCATTACATTTTCGAGCGTAAGCAGTAGTATTGCTCAATCCGGTCAGCTTATCACGATAAACATAAATCTCAAGTTTAGAGACCATCTCGCGTATACTTTTAACTAGTGTACCAAGCTCATTTCTGGATTCATTTGGAAGTTGAACATTAAGATTGCCTTTTGCAATTTTTTGGGCAGCTTCTGTCAGAATTACCAGTGGACGAACGCCGCGAGCTGCAAAGTATATACTGAAAAATGAGGCAAGTACCGTAACAATCAGCATAACAGAGACGAGATGCATTAAAAGATTATTGCGCTCAGCGTACACTTCCATCATAGGTATTGCAATGCCAATCCAGATGCCATTCGTCAAATAAGTTTCTATCTCACGAAATTCAGGATTATGTATAAAAACTTCGCCCTGTTTATAATTTTTATGATAAAGTACTCGGCCATATCGATCAATTAGATAAGCAAAGCCATAATTATAAGCAGCCAACTGCCGCACTTCGTGTATAAGATATTCAAAATCTATATCCATACCGACAACGCCGACAAGGTTGTCCTCAACATAAAGCGGACTGACATAAGAAATAACATAATTTTGAACTATTGGATCAATATAAGGCTCAATCCAGGTTGCATTGTGACGAGAAACCGGAATATAATACCAGCCGACATTTTCAATATCTGCAGGATCATATTTAGATAAATCAATTGGCTGCCTTCGATAAAAAGAATTAGCAGAATTTTTCTCGCTGTCTTCTTTATTTCGACCCCAAGAGAAACCGCCTAAAGAACCAGCAAATTCCGGCGACAATCTCAAATAAAAGGCAACACTGCCGTTCGTGTTTGAGGCAATGGCTTTGAATAGATGTTCCGTTCTATTCAGATAATTTTGACGCCAGCGTGCATCATTTTTAAGAAGTTCATAACTTTCAAGTTCAGCCAGTGCTAAATCTCGTATATCATTAACAGAGACTTGTATACTGTCAAATGTACGTTCCAACCGTTCGCGACATATTATACTCATCTCTGAGGTTGAGTTTTCAATGTTACGAGCCATAACACGATCCATTATTACAAAACCAACGCCGCCCAATGCAAAGGCTGAAATAAAGACGGTCAACACTTCAAGTAACACGATATTAGTCATTATTGAATGATGATAACGCAGCAGCATACAAAGCAGTGCTATCAGAGCAAGATTTATCATTGTTATACATTCCGCATTAAACTGCCGCCATATATTAATATCTTTAAGACCATAAATTACGCCTGAAACGTCCATTATCAGGAAAACAATAAAAATGAATACGTAAAATAACATTGCAATTTTTCGACTGATTATGATGTCTTCGTGTTGTATAATCTTTTCGTGTTTAGTACTCTCTTTCGGAATTGGTGACATTGGACGAAACATATAAAGACTCAACAACAGACCGGTGAAAAGTCTTGTTTTTTCGTATTCCACCATTTGTGGCTGACAAAGAACTATGGCAGAAGCAATTGTAATAATGAAAAGTACGTCAAATGCGCATTGCAGCTTTGGCTGTGCTGAGACAACGGATTTTGGACGATGAAAGGGATAATCATAACTCATCAGCAGAAAAAACCACATCAATCCACAAAAAACGGCGATGCCAAAATCATTGAGAAAGCAGGTCAATACATATTCGTTCATGGTGTCTAAATTGATTTTTAGTCCTTCTATAAGTCGCAGCGCGTCCGCCTCATCTGTGGTCATTCCTAAAAATAATGACGTGGTGAGCATAGTAATAAACATTAACCAAACAAATTTTACTATGACATCTGGTCTTAGGGCAAATAGAGGTTTTTCTGGATTAATAAATAAAGAATAACCTAATCTCCACGGCATATAAGCGGCAATGAACGCCCATAAGCCGCAATTACAAAATAATAATGTACCTTGCCACATGAATGCAGCAACGCCTTTTTCCTGCAATATTTGAGGCATTACATACCATTCACTGATTTCCGATAATAATGCTCCGACTAAACTGCCGAAAGCAGCAACTGGTCCCCACATTATTCCCAACAATGGCGGCAAAAAGCCCGACATACCTATTATTGAATAATCTGGGAATACAAGGAAATAACCTGTATAAGAATGCACTACATAATAGAGTGTGGCTGATAAAAAAAATCTTAAAACATTACTATTCAATGATAAGCCCTTCCATTATATTTTTATACTAATTGATACCAAAAGCACGACACGCCTCATCGTCATACTGCATTTTCAGTTGATCTATCATAGGGCGTGATTGTTCCTTAAATTTATTAAGTTCTTCGGGTGAAAGTTCTGTTATGGCAACGCTGCTTTTAATAAAATCTAATTTAATATCTTGTTCTTTCTGTTCTATCCAATCGTTTCCCCATTGGCAGGCTTCTTTGCTTGCCCTTATTAAAAGCTCCTGCGTTTTCGGTTTCAACTGATTAAAAATTTTACTATTTATTACAAAAATATAATTTTCATAAGAATAATTGCATAGCGTTACATATTTTTCAATCTCATTGAGATTAGCAGAGGCAGATTGAAATAAGCCCATATCGTGTCCATCAATATATCCTTGCTTTAAAGCAACGGCCATTTCACTTCGACTCATAAGCATTGGCACGGCGTCAAATGATTGGAAAAAGATTTTACTCATTTCGTTGTTTAAGATGCGAATTTTCATTCCAGCAAGGTCTTCTGGTTGACGGACAGGATTTCTATTGTTTGAAATCTGCCGAAAACCATTATGTACGGAACCTAAGTAAACTAAACCTTTTTGAGATAAAATTTTTGTATAATATAAACCGCCGGTATCGTCAATAACTTTCCGTGCTTCTTCATAGTTGGCAAACGTCCAAGGAAAAGTAGCTATCGACAATCTGTTATCAAGCATCGAAAAAGTACCAGATGTAAAAACTGCCAGATCAACAGATCCGTCCGCAAGCATATCAAGGCCTTTCGTCGTGTTGCCGCCAGATATCTGGTCATTTGGATAAACTTCAATAATCACGCTGCCGCCGGATTCTTTTTCTACTATTTCAGCAATTCTTTTAGCAACAACCGTATTTATTCCAATTTCTGTACCAGAAGATGTCATCATCATACGGATTTTTTGATAATCTTCATTGCTTTTAGAGGTATTTATATTATTGTCGCAGCCAACACTGATAAGCAGTAAAATAAATATCAGCAGTATACTCAAAACTCGTTTTTCCAATTTAATGCTCCGTTTTACATTATATTATCGTTAAAAACATTCGCGATCTATAATTCTGTCGTAAATATATCCTTCGCGGACACCGGAATCACTGAACATTATATGCAAACTCTTAAATCGTTTAGCAAGTACGTCGGCAATGATAAGACCAGGTAAAAATGTGTGCATTCTCTCCGGCACGGTCCGCATCAATAAAATTTTATCCTGTTCGGTCAGTTCGTGCTCACGCTGGAAACGCCACAATATATCAGAAATTCGTCTGACTTCCATTCGCATATTTCGCTTGGGCAGTCCATACATCGAATTGTAAATAGCCATTGCACCTTTAAACGTGCCGCCAATGCCGCAAATTTGAGCGTGTGTCACCGCCTGAAATTCTTTTACGGCACCAATTGTAGCTTCAGCCTCTGCACGCATTTCATCACATTCAGATGCTGACGGCAAAATGTGTATTCCCGTGTATCTCGTATGAAATGCCAGCGAACCAATCGGCAAACTAACTTTTTCTTTTATTGCACGATTTTCAAAGTAGACAATTTCTGTACTGCCGCCGCCAATGTCAATCAGCAAGCCGTCTTCATCAACGAGATTATGAGTTGCGCCAATAAAGTCAAAGGTTGCCTCTTCGTCACCGGTCATTACGTGTATTTGTATTCCAGTTCGATACTCGACCTCTTCAACTGCCTGCCGGCCATTAAGCGCATTTCGTAAAGCTGCCGTTGTAAAAGCAGTGATACGGCTTATTCCAAAATCTTGCAGGAACTCGTTGTATCCAGTCAAAATTTCGACCACTTTTTCAATGCCGTCACGACGCATTATTCCATCTTTAACGTAAGAGGCAAGACCAACCGCGTGTTTTTTCTTCATAATCATTTCCACGCGGTCACCGTCAATTTCGTAGACCGCCATTCTTATCGTATTTGATCCAACGTCCATCATTGCATACAGCATACGTATCACTGCTTTCCAATTAATATTATTAAAAAAATTTTTCTCATTCCGCAATTAAAACGGAATATTACTTATTCTTTTTCAAAAAATTAACAATCGGCTCAAGCGCATCAACTGATACGAGCGGCTTTTTAATGTAACCTTTAGCACCGGAATTGTCTATTTTATCAATCACCTCTGGATCTGTCGAGGAAGTGATCAGAAATGCCGGTATATTTTTTAAATTTGCATCGCCGCGAATAAAATCCACAATACGGAATCCATTTATGAAACTCATCTCCGTGCTTGCCACTACCATATTAATTTTATGCTTGCGCAAAAATTCCATTCCTTCAATGCCAGAAGAAGCTGTAACAATTTTGTGCGGCAAATGACTTTCCATTAAAAGTGTTGCACGTTTTAAATCAGCTGGATCATCGTCAACGACTAATATGGTGTACGTTGATTTAGTTGTAATTGGTCCAAGCCGTTTACTGACTCGGCCAACCAGCTCATCGGGCATAAAAGGTTTTCTGACATAATCTTTAACGCCGAATTGAATTGCCTTGCTTATGTGCTGTTTATCGGTCGAAGCCGTCAACATTATAACCGGCATATTTTTGAGTTTTGGATCTTCGCGCATCTTTTCAAGTGTTTGGATTCCATTAAAGAATGGCATCATTATATCCAGCAGCACTAGTTTAACGTACTGCCGGCGCATAATCTCAATGCCCTGTACGCCATTATCACACGTTATCACACGACAAGGCAATTTTTTTTCGAGAATCATCTTCGCCATTTGAAGATTAATTTCATCATCATCAATTACCAAAATAACATTGCCTTCAATTTGTTCAGCACTCATCTAAACATTCTCCTTATAATTTCATTAAGGTATTATTATAGTTAAGGTATGCTAATTAAAGTACGATTATAATTTGAGATTAATCTCAAACTTAACAAATATAATTATACATTATCAATTACAAATTATCAATCAATTTACGTCCATCTTCTACAAGTTTATCATAAAGTTCCATTGCCTCATCGTGATGTTCTTTTATATATTCAGTGCCCTGCTGCTTCTCAAGCTCTGAAGTAGAACCAGAAATGATCATCTTACCGGCAAGTTCAAGCTGTTTAGCCGCTTCGGAGGTTTTTTCACCGCCAATTGACAGTGCCGTTGACTTCAGTGCGTGTACCAGTGTCGTATAATTCTGCCAGTCTTCAGTTTCAAAGGCTTCTTGTATCTTTATTCGTTTCTCATCTTTGAGATTGCAGAACATAATCAATATATTCTTATACATATCAGCCATTCCGGCACTGTACTGCATTCCTAAATCAACGTTGATATATTCCAGATTAGGTAATTTATCGGAATCGTCATTGTTACTAAATGACTCATTTATATCATCCTGTTGATCATCTGTTTGGTTAAAAGAATCATCTATCATCTGTTGAATGTCATCAAATTCATCAACTTCATCTTCTTTTGGCGGCGCGTGCAATTTATCTATTGGAAGGTACGTCATCAGCATTGCTTCCATTTGTTTCGCATCTATTGGCTTACTCAAGTAGTCTGTAAAGCCTTCTTTTAAAAACATCTCCTTCGCTCCAGAGATCGCATTCGCCGTCAACGCTATCATCGGCACGCCTTTTGATTTATTTTCTTCCATTTTATTTGCAAGATGTAAAGTCTGGATACCGTCCAAACTCGGCATCATCTGATCTAAGAAGATTAAATCGTATTTTTTATCAGCCATTTTCTTTAATGCCGACATTCCACTCATTGCCGTATCAACCTGTATTTGCGTTGCTTTCAGCAAGCTCGTTGCAACTAATAAATTCATTTCATTATCGTCAACCACTAAGATTTTAGCTTCCGGCGCAATAAAGCTCACTTTGTAGACTTCTTGTTTTGATGGTGCTGCTTCCATTTTTTGTTCAAAGCTGCCAACTGTGTCAGTGCCCATAACTTTTTGCGGCAGTATCACTGTAAATGTTGAGCCTTCACCATAGGTACTTGCGACATCAATTGAACCCTTCATCATATTTACTAATTTAGAAGTAATTGCAAGGCCAAGACCGGTGCCCTCAATATTTTTGTTCTTCTTAGAGTCAAACCGTTCAAAATCGTGAAATAACTTTTGCTTATCTTCGTCGCGTATACCAATACCGGTGTCTTTTACACTGAAATGTAACATTATTTCATCTGCCGACTTATCTTCTTTAGAAACAATAAAAGTCACTCTGCCAACTTGTGTGTATTTGACGGCGTTCGTTAAGAAATTCACAACGACCTGACGGATGCGGACTGAATCGCCGAATAATTCATTTGGTATCGTTTCGTCGACTTCAACTTTAAATTCTAGGTTTTTCTTTTCAGCACGTGGTCGTATCATATTGACTAGATTCTCTATCAATTCATCAAGATGATAAATTTCTTCAACGAGTTCCATTTTGCCCGATTCAATTTTACTGAAGTCTAATATATCATTAATAAGTGATAACAGTGTCTCACTGGCAGTTGCTACGTTATTTGCATATTTAGTTATAGTTGCGTCGCGACACTCACGCAAAATCATTTCATTCATTCCGATAACCGCATTAATCGGAGTTCGTATCTCGTGGCTCATCTGAGCTAAGAATTGAGATTTAGGCTGTACGGCATCAACGGCAGTATCCGCCGACGCTTTAAGCTGTAAATTTACACTTTCCTGCCATATGATT
>JAFUTM010000361.1 GCA_017484235.1 Selenomonadaceae bacterium | reverse complement strand
TCATTGACGTGAGGAGTAAGCCGGTTTCGAGACATTATCCTAAATACAATAAACGTTTTTTGGAGGAACAGCTGAAGCTTAATAATATAAATTATCGCAATTATAAAGAGGAGTTTGGTGCCAGACAAAATGACAGCGAATTTTTTACAGACGGTTATCTGGATTTTCAAAAGTTTACTAAAAGTGAGCAGTTTCTGTCCGGTGTGTCAAAGATTGAAAGTGGAATGTATTCGGGCTACAGATTTGTGTTGATGTGTGCTGAAAAACGACCGGAAACTTGTCATCGCTGCATAATGATTGCGCGGCACTTTTACGATAAAGGATACACGGTTAAACATATTTTAGATGACGGTTCTTATCAGCTCCAGAGTGACATTGAAAACATACTTGTAAATAAATATTTTCCGAATCAGCCTTCAATATTTGATAATCCAATGTTAATGACGGAAATGATTAATAAAAGCTATATACTGCAAAACAAAGAAATTGGCTACAAAATTAATAATTAGGAATGAGAAATGATGAATTAGGAATAAAAAATAATTAATTCCTCATTCCTAATTTACAATTCCTAATTAGATTGAGGTGGTGGAGTGGGTATAAATAAAGCGATGATGGACGGCACGCTTGATTTAAGCGATGAAGATGTTTTTGTTGAGGACGAACCGTCAGATGTCGGCAATTCTTTTTTTGAGACACGCTGTCACGGTTTAAAAGTTTTAGTTTTAGCACCTCATCCAGATGATGAAATTAACGTTGCCGGAAATATGATTTTCAACCTTGTACAAGCACGTGCTAAAGTCTTCGTTGCTTATACGACTAACGGTGATTTTGACATTGACGCTGCAATTAGAGCAAAAGAAGTGGCACAATCTCTGGAAATTTTAGGCGTTAAACGCGATAATATAATATTTTTAGGTTACGGCGACACATATAACGGCAAAGGCAATCCGCATATCTTCTTTACAGATAAGCCTACTACTTCACCTGCCGGTAAAATAGAGACCTATCCGGCTGGCGAGTTTATAGATTATTCCTATTCTAAACATAAACAACATAGCAAATACACTCGCCAAGACTATATGCGCGACTTAAAGGAATTAATCTTGGATATAGAAGCCGATATAATTTTTTGTGTAGACTTTGACCGACACGCTGACCACCGTATGTTATCGCTTACGTTTGAGCAGGTAATGTATGAAATATTATCGAGACCGGACAACAATTACCACCCTGAAGTTTATAAACGACTGACTTATGCAACGGCTTTCACTGCCGTTCGCGATTTTTATGCTGATAATTTATTGGAAACTAAGCGACCGTTTGCTGATACAACTGAGTCATATGATTTTGATATTATTAATCGTGCTAATTATAAGTGGTCTGAGCGTGTGCGCTTTCCAGTTTGTGAAGATTGCAGAGAACCGCTGATTAATAATAATCCGATTGCTAAAGCAATATTCTGTCATAAGTCACAGCATAACGAATGGAACGCACTTGGAATTTTAAACAGTGATGAAGTATATTTCGAACGCCGAACGGATAGTTTAACTTTTAAGGCGCAAGTTGAATCAACGTCTGGTGACGCTTGTAAAGTTAAAGATTTTCAAATTATAAATACAAATGATGTCGACGCTATTCCAGCAAAGATTAACGATTATCTATGGTTGCCGGATTTAAACGATAATATTAAAACACTGACATTGCAATGGAATCAGCTGCAACAGATTGAACAAATTAAAATTTATGGCAGTATTTCTGATGATAGTGGCATTGATAAACTTGAAATTAAATTGGGCAATGTTTATAAATCCGAAAAAAAACTTTCTGAACATGGCGAGCCGCTCGTAATTAACTTTCCAGAAAAAGTTTTTGCTAATTGCGCGGAATTTAAAATTATAAAAACTCACGGGCAAGATTATGGTATCTCTGAGATTGAAATTTTTGCCGAAAAAGAGGCGGCACGTGCCATTAAGGCTTTTATAAATATCACTCACAATGACAATTTTATTTATGATTATTTTATTCTCAATAAAATTGATTGCATTGAGCTTGAAGTATATAAATTTCACGTTGATAGGCCAATCGAATTGACGGCAACTGGCGGCAATATTGAACGCGACAAAGATAAGTTTATTTTACATTTAAATAGTGAAATTGTAACCGTTCGTGCTGAAGTTATGGACGAACCTGCCATATTCGATCAAGTTGTGATTCACCGTGTCAGTAATCTATACTTTTGGCAGCTAAAATCTAAACAATTATTAGAACGATTAAAAATTCATTTGATGCGGAAATTTAAATTTTTAAACAGGTGAACGAAATGACTAATATATTAACTTTAACAGATGAATTTTTTATTGGTGCCGGCGGACATCAAGCAACCTATATACACCCGATTGATCAATCTAAATGTATAAAAATTCCTCATACGCCTGATGACGGCGACGTAAAAAAAGAGCTTCGTTATCGACGAATTTGCCAAAAGAAGCTCGAAAACTCAAAACTTGTAACTAAATATTACGGTTATGTGGACACTAATATGGGACTTGGTTATGTGTTTGAACGCGTGCTGGACTTAGACGGTCAGACGAGTAAGGACTTAAAAGATTTTTTGCCGACAGATGAGCCGTCATCGGAACAGTTGAAAATTATACATAAATTGCTTTTGGACTTCAAAGAGGATTTTTTACGTGAGAAGATCGCCATTGTCGATACAGACATAACTAACTTTATGGTACAGCATATCGCGCCAGATACTTACCAGATGCGCATTGTGGATAATATCGGCACGCCGGTTGCAATTCCACTGGTATATTATTTTGATTTTGCTGCCAGCTGGAAATGCAAACGCTATTGGAATTATCTGGCTGACTGGCTGCATCGCCATTATCCAAAAGTTGTAACTGATGAATTTTTAGACGAATTAAGAACTTAATATTAAATACAGAAAAAAACTTTTAATTGTCACTGACTAACCGCCTCTGATAATTAAAAGTTTTTTATTTATGTATTTATTGACGAAAACTAAATGTCCAAATTAATTTAGAATTTGAAGTGCTGAAGCTGGCCTTGTAAATCTTGAGCCAAGTGTGCAAGTGCGTCGGACGCAGAGGCAATCTCTTCAGCGGATGCAGACTGTTGCTGTGACGCTGCAGAGACTGATTCCATTTCGGTTGCGACTTTGCCGGAGTTTTCACTGATTTTTTCAGAACGTGTTCTAATCAAGTTGGTATCAGTAGAAACACTCTTAATGTCTTCTTCCATTGAACGCGTTCTATCAGCAACTTCATTAGAGGCACGCTCAAGGTTATCAAACGACGAGCGAAGATTTTCAACGGATTTTGTACCTTCACGAACGGCAACAGAACCTTCGTGCATTGACGCAACTGCATCATCTGTATCATTCTGGATTGCTCCAATGAGGTTGGCAATCTTCTGAGCTGCACCTTGTGATTCTTCAGCAAGTTTACGGACTTCATCTGCGACAACTGCGAAGCCTCTACCGTGTTCACCGGCACGTGCTGCCTCAATCGCTGCGTTCAACGCAAGCAGGTTAGTTTGTTCTGCGATACCGGAAATAGCTTCAACAATTTGTCCGATTTCTTTGGAACGCTGACCAAGTTTGTCAACTGTGCCAGCAGATTGATTAACGATTTGTTCAACACTGAGAATTTGCTTGACGGCAGAATCAATTGCGGTAGAACCTTCAGCCGCCTGTTTTGCAGCTACGTCAACTGTTTGACCTACAACATTAGAGGCATTATTTAGCTGATTAATAGAATCCATTGCGTGATGAATTGCGTCCATAGCTTCTGCAACATTCTGCTGCTGCTCGACAACGGCAGATGCAGAAGTTGTAACAGATTGAGCAACCTGCTCAGAAGCCTGTGCAGCCTGATTCGCAGAAGCGGTAAGCTCTTGAGAAGAAGCGGCAAGCTGTTCTGCCGTTACGCTTGTCTTCTTCATCAGTTTGTTAATTGTTGTACGCAAGTCAAGTACTGCGTCAATCAAAAGACCAAATTCATCTGCACGCGGATCAGAATGTCTGACATCATCGCGGAAGTCGCCGTCACGTAGGCTGTTGCAAATGGTAATCATTGAATTAAGTGGAGCGGTTACAGCCTTAGTTATTGCAAAACTGGTACCAAGAAGAATGATAGTACAAGCACCGAGTGCAAGAAGGACGTTGCGTGTAGTAGCATCAATGTCAGAGGCATTTGCTAAAATTTCTTTTTCGGAAATATCACGAGACAGTTGCTGCAATTTCTCAAGTTCATCACCCAAGTCTAAACCGGATTGCTTGATATTAGCTTCATAATAATCAAGAACTTGATTACGATGTGCAGCTATTGCAGTTGTGTCGCCACCAATAGGCGGACGCATATTCAAAATGGTATTTGTTTGGTTTTTAAAAGTATCCCATTTACCTTTGATAACATTAAGCTGTTGAATAAGCTCAGGTGTATCTTTGTTGATTTCAATGTAATCAACTATATTTTGATCCATTTCGGCAATAGCGTTTTTATACCTGTCGCTGCGAGCTTGAAAAGTTGCCTGATCAGAAGTCAGTGGAGCCAAAAGTGCCTGAAGTTGGCTCATACGCATAGCGTGTCTTGCCTGTCCTGCCAAGTCGATATTTTTAAGGTTGACCTGATACATACGTTCAATGGAATCTTTCGCATCTTGAAGTGCGAAATAACCGAAGCCGCCTATTGCAACCATACCGACAAGTGCCACAATGTTGAGGATTATCAACTTATAGGCGAC
>JAFUTM010000360.1 GCA_017484235.1 Selenomonadaceae bacterium | reverse complement strand
GTGCCAGGTGCAATGCCATTTTGAGGATCGCCCTTCTCAGGATCATAAATATAACCGCAGATTGAGCAGACGTACTTGCCAGTCGCCGTTTTGACAACGACATCTTTAGGTGGAATAGGCGTCGGCATATTGTCAAGGTCAACGATTCTCTTTGCTTCGAGATTTTCATAACCAAGCTGCGTATGTGTCGACACGTAGACTGTTTTATTATTGCGAATAAACTCGCGTACTCTGTTGAGCGTGTCACGTGCTGCAACTTTATCTTCAGTGGCAATCGAGAGCTTATTCATATATAGTGCCTCATCAGTGTAAGTTACATCGCCGTGAATCATATAATTGAGGTCGCCGTCCTCGACAATGATAATACTGGTGCCGGTTGTGTGTCCAGGCGCAAAGATGTAATAAATGCCGTCAGCAATTTTTTGGCTCTTATCAAAGTTCTTGTAAGCTCCGTCCGTGAAATCGACACGAAATACGTTGTCGCCCTTCAAGTCCATTGCGTCTGCTTCAACGCGCGAAATATAAATTTTTGAATTTGGAAAATGTTTAAGTACGCCCGTATGGTCAGGGTGCTTATGTGTAATCAAAATTTTTGACACCTGCTCAGGTTGATAGCCTAAATTTTTCAACACCGTCTTCCAATCCGCACGCAAACGGCTGTGTCATAAATCCATTCTCATAGAGTTTAACCGTTTTAATTTCCATACGCTTCTTTCTCCCCTCAACGTCAAGTGGCAATCCGCCTGCCATTAGACCGACAGCTCCAACTCCTATTGTCTTTATAAACTCCCGACGATTCATTATGCCTTCTCCTTAAATACAGATTTAGGCTGTCCGCAAAGTGGGCAAGTCCAATCATCAGGTTCAGAGTTAATGTCGCCGACATATTCATAGCCGCAAATTGGACAGACATAAACTTTTTTGCCGGTCGTATCAGCTTTTACTGGCTTATACTTTTTGAAAATCTCATCAATTACTACACCGTGATGACCTTCCTGTTTTGCAAAGATTTCCATTTCGTCGGCTGCTTTATCAAAGCCGGCAGCACGAACTTTATCAGCCATTGCCTTGACTTGTGCCTCGCCGGCAATCTCAGCTTTTTTGACGGTTTCAAGAAGTGCCCAGAAATCTTTTGGATATTTACCGTTCAACGTTGCATAGAATCCAGCGTGAACTGCCTCTTGGTTCGCTGACTCAATGAGTATATTTGACACATCGTCCAGACCTTGCTCTTTTGCCAGACGTGCCAGCGCATAATACATCATCGTGCCATTTGCCTCAGCTTGTGCCATAGTTTTAATCATCGGTTCAAGCTCTGTGCCCTTAGTCAATCCGTGTAAACTCTCCATATCAATACTCACTCCTAAATATAATGATATTGCATACTTTCAGATATTCATTTGATTAAAGCAGCTTTTCAATTGCAGGTGCAATATCGGCAGGCTCAGTTGTAGGTTCAAAACGTTCAATGACATTGCCCTTGCGGTCAATCAAGAATTTGGTGAAGTTCCATTTAATACCGTCACCTTCGAGGTATTCTGGAAAGTTTTCTTTCAAGGCTTTCATCAACGGTGCAGCAATCGGGTGCTTTTCGTTAAAGCCTTTGAAGCCCTTTTGCTCAGTCAAATACTTGAAGAGCGGCTGTGCATTATCACCTCTAACATCGCCCTTCTCGAAGATTTGGAACTTCACGCCATAGTTGAGGCGGCAGAAAGTTTGAATTTCATCGGCATTGCCAGGGTCTTGTTCCGCAAATTGGTTGCACGGAAAGCCGAGAATTTCCAAGCCTTTATCTTTATATTGGTCATACAACTTTTGCAGACCTTCAAATTGTGGAGTAAAGCCGCACTTACTGGCAGTATTGACAATCAGCAGCACTTTGCCCTTGTAGTCGGCTAAGGACTTCTCCTCACCACGATTTGTCTTAACCTTGAAATCATAAATACCCATTAACGTCACTCCTACTATTTATTAATGTTTTGGATAATCGAAAGTACCTCCAACGCCAAAGTGAATAATCCACTCAGGTTTCTCAGGAATCGGCAGCCAATAGCCATATGCTTTGCCGAATGCGCCCTCATAGGTAATGCAAACCGGCTCGCCTGTATCAACCGCCTTATTGCAGAGACAGCCCTTATGATTTTCCGGTTTACCGATTGACGAACATTTAATACCAACTTGAAGGCCCATTTCAGTGGCTTTCTTGTTAAGGGCGACCATCTCACGGCTTTTTTGAGTAATCATCACCGGCTCAGGAAAGTTGTCCCACATCAAATGGAACGCTTGAATAATCTCGTTGTCGCTCATAAAAAACTCTCCTTTAAAAATATACGCTAAAATATTTTTGAAGAAACTATGGTATAATCATATCAGAAATTTTTTATTATTGCAACTATTATATCAGTTATTCCTGATATATTAACTAACATTCACCTCATCAACTTCACCATCACGTGGATCATCAACGTAATCAACTTCGGAGTAACCGGCGTGCAGCGTAATCTGATGTTTTAGACCAGCCGGAATAAAGTACGTCTCACCTGCATTATAGACTTTGCTCTCACCTTTAGCGGTAAATGTGCACGAACCAGTAACGACAATCGTCCACTGCGCGGCGTGAGGATGCTCAGGAAATACCACTTCCTTCTCAGCCGTGACAAAGTAGAATGTACCGGTCGAAGTGTGATCGACGTGCACTTCCAGCCCATCAATGCCATAATCACGCAAAGGTACTTTCTTTATAATATCGTGAAACATTCTTTCAACTCCAATTTAGCATAATATTATTTTATTTAATTCTTAATTTTGTTGACTAATCTCTGTCCCAGTTCAAACGCCGCTTGTAAATCTTTTGGAAATTGTGTTTCTTGCAATTCTTTTTTATGTTCAAAAATATCGTCATTCACTGCATATTTCTTATAATCGGTGAATTGATAAGTGTCTTTGACAAATAAATTTTCATTGTCTCCAAAAATATTCTGCAAAAAATGACTGGTGATTCCAAGCAGAGTATCATAATTCATTTTTTCGTAATATTCCGGTGGAGCTCCAAGAGTACAGATAAATGCAGTCGGCACTGTATGATCCAGAAGTTTTTTCTGCTGACCATTTTCCAGAATTTCATAACTCAAATTTGGAAATGCAAGACGCTCAAAAAATGATTTTACTTGACCGGTTGGCAAGCCAAAATAAATCGGCGTTCCAATTACAAAACTATCTGCTGACAAAACTTCTTCTAAAATCGGACGCAGATCATCTCTCATCGCACAAAGTCCATTGGTTTTGCTGTTCTTGAGTTTACAGGCAAAGCAGCTTTTGCAGCCTTGAAACTTGTAATCAAAAAGATTGATAAATTTTGTTTCCGCACCTACACTTTCGGCGCCTTCTTGAACTTTCATCAAAATCTTTGCAGTATTAAAATTTTTGCGTGGACTACCATTGATAATTACAACTTTCACAACGTCATCTCCTAAAAAATTTAAAAAAAATCTTTCGACTTGCAAATTAATTTTCCTGCCCAAAAAGTCTTTGATAAAAATTCTTTTTGCCGGAGATAAATATTTCTTATATTATTTTTACGTTAGCAGGCTCGCGCTGAACCGTTCTTTGATATTTTACATTCGGTACGCCGAGCAGCATTATATAATTTAAAGTGTAATTTTCAGGAATTTCCAATAACGCTTTGACTTCTGGTATGTCTTGAGCTATCGTTAAGGCTGCGTCACACCAAAGAGTGCCCAAGCCTAGACTTTGTGCATATAAATCCAAATATGATAGCGCGATAATTGGATCGGCATTTTCACAACCGGCAATGGCCTTTGACTTATCAACGGAAACCGTAATCATAGACGGAGCGCCGCGATAAACAATATCCTTGCCTTTATTGTAACCGTCTTTGGCAAATTTAATCACTGTAGAATCTCTGTTACTCTCACAAACTTTCTCATAAGTGACTTTGATAATTTCGCGCATCTTTTCAGCGGTGCCGACAATACTAAAGTGCAAAGTATCAACATTGCCACCTGTCGGCGGATAAGCCAGCATATCAGTTAGTTTGTCAATCGTCTCAGCTGGAATATCTTTATTTTTATAAAAGCGAACACTTCGACGCGATTTAATCAAACGTAGCAAGTCGTCACTGTTGCCATAACCGACTGGATCAGAATCGTCAGGATTTTTGCCGCCGAATGACAGCGCCCCTGCAGGACAAATCGCCATACAATGCTGACAGCCTATGCACATCTTGTCGCCGCCATCAACGTATTTTGGAATCTTCTCGGAATCAAACTCGATGCAATTAACAATACAATCTTTGATACACATTCCGCAGTGAATACATTTACTTTTGTCAATCGTTATACTTTTTTTCATAACGCTCTCCTAAATTTATTATACAAAATTTTTCCTACCAAAATGCCTCCGACAAGTTGCTCAATTATGTCGGAGATAATTTCTTATATTTAGGTAATTTTTCTTACAGGGACTTTACGCACTCAATGATTTCATCTGCGTGTTTTTTGAGTCTTTCAATGAGAGCTTGCTTCTGTTCTTCAGTCGTGACACCTGGTACACACATTGCACCACCAATACAGAATAATTTCTTAAAGTCAAGTTGACACATTTCGGCATATTGTTTAATTCCATAGCTGTATTCATCAATAGTATGTCTCATAACGCTATTAGCAGAGTAAGCTGATTCTGGCGCACCAGTTGTAGTTGAGACAATGAAGCATTTGCCTTTGAGGGCGGTGCCCTTTGAGCCGTAAGCCCAGCCGTGCTCCATAACTTTGTCGATATAGAGTTTCAACATTCCAGGTACGTTGTACCAATGAGTCGGATACTGAAAAACGATAATATCAGCTTTTTCATGAGCCTTTTGCTCTGCCTTAACGTTAAATTTGTAATCAGGATAGAGTTCATCGAGTTTACGAATTTCAACTTGCGGACATTTCGCAGCGATCTCGTCCAAAATAGTCTTGTTCGCAACGGAGTTTTTAAGATTTGGGTGACCGGAGATAATAACAACGTTTTTCATAAGTTTTGACCTCCAATTTTAAATAATATCAGTAACCTCAGCTATTACGAGGCAATGCGCAAGTTCTTCACCTTTTATTTGATAAAAGTGCAGCGCTTCTTTCGGAAAGG
>JAFUTM010000036.1 GCA_017484235.1 Selenomonadaceae bacterium | reverse complement strand
ATGACTTTAATTCTTTTGGAATCAACCTATCAATAATCGCCCATTTAATCAATCGTTCAAGAGCTTCATTAATTTCTATGTCGAGAGATTGTATAACTTGCGGTGCTAATTTATTCATAGCCTCAGTAACACGACTTTGTATATCCTCGTGCTGCAATAAAGGCAGACCGCCTTTGACAAGTTCTTTGCACTCATCAATCGTAGGAAATTCAATCGGCTCTATAAAACTGACTGCGTTGTCAATTGACTGATAAAGTTTAGCCTGCTCTTTCAAAAATGAATGACTTTCGACATAATTCCTAATTCCTAATTCATCATTCATAATTAACTACGCTTTCTTAATGTTGATCAAACACGCCTTAAATTCTTGCGACTGAGCATTAGGATCAAGAGCGTCAATTGTTATATAGTTGCCGCTTGGACCTTTGGAAAGACCAGTAAAGCCCCAGTTATATGGCATCCACGTTACGAAAGTCTCTTCACCATTAATCATCAACGGATGTATTCTATTTGTCACCATTACTTTAAGCTCAATTGTTGCACGAACGGAGCTGACCTTTACTTTATTGCCAGATTGAATGCCAAGTTTTTCACCAAGTTTGATTGGAATCTCAATAAATGGTTCTTTAACCAACTCATTTAGCCACGGAACGTTGCGTGTAATCGTACCACCGCACCAATGCTCGGCAAGACTGGAACTGCACAGGACATATGGATATTCATCTTTAGTGCCAATCTTTTGCAATTCAGGAATACGTGGATAAACGACGCACGGACTGAATTGGGCATTTGGGTTGTTGTGCAGCGCATTTTTCGTTGGCGACTCAACCGGCTCATAAAATTCAGGCAGCGGACCGTCAACCGGTGTATAAGAGTGATCACGCGTCTGACCATTTTCCATATCGCTGTATTCTGCAGCAAATAATCTGCCATAACCTTCGCCCGTCATACGGAATGGCTTTTGACCGGCAGGCGTCGATGGTGCAGCAGTCAACGAGCCAACGTCTGGCCTATCATAACCTGTCCACTGCGTGCCGTCCCACCATACAATTTTATGGTCTGGATCAACCGGCTGACCATTTTCGCCACAGGACGCACGATTATAAAGCAGATGAATATTATCAGGCCAAGTCCAAGCATAATTTGGGAAAATGCCCATATCGCCTTCATCTTCCTGCCCGCGACGCTTCGCCATATGAACTCCGCCGTCACGCATTATTCCAGTATAAATCCACATACCGGCATTCGTCGTGCCGTCATCTTTGATTTCGCCAATACCATTGAGAAGTTTGCCTGTAGATAAATCATAACCATTGACTTCACGCATAATGTGTTCAACCATATGTCCGTCATTCGGATAATTCCAAGTCAACTGTTTAATAATATTATCTTTTGGATCAGTTGAATCAGCGTATAACTCAACGATCTTGCGCCAGAGCATATCGCAAATTTCATAATCCGGCTTAGAATCGCCGACCTTGTCAGGTCCAGCCATACGCCATTGAATCATTCTCATTGAGTTGGACATCGTACCCTCGCGCTCAAGATATGAGCACGCCGGAAGAAAAATAACTTCGGTGTTAATGTCAGCAGGCTTGAGGAAAACATCAGCACCGTCTGGATTGTCTGGACGATTCCAAAATTCAGCCGTCTCGTTAATGTAAACATCTTGATAAATCAATGTGTCAAGGCTGGCAAGCCCGCGATGAACCATTCCAAGATTAGGATTACTAACCTGTGGATTCTGTCCAGCAATATACATACACTTGATAATACCTTTATAGGCGTCCTCGAATTGGCAGTAGATAGAATTGTTGTGATGTGTATTTCGGACTGGAAGGGCATTAAAATTATAATCATTTGCCGGAGTTGCATTATCGCCAAACCACGCCTTGAGCAGATTCTTTAAGAATTTAGCGCGGAACGTGCCGCTTTGATTCGTCCACTTAGCAAGAGTATTTGTATTTTGATCAATGTATGAAAGATAGCCTGGAAAATATTGGAACATAATTCCGTAGTCAGTTGAAGCTTGAACGTTAGGCTGTCCGCGCATTGCATCTATGCCGCCGCCTGGTACGCCGATGTGTCCGCGCAGAAGCTGTAACAATGTGAAGCAGCGGATATTTTCAACGCCGACCGTGTGTTGAGTCATTCCAAGTGCGTACATAAATACTGCCGGTGAAGCACTTGTGAAAATCTCGGCCGCTTGCTTAATTTGATCTGCAGGGCAGCCTGTAATTTTAGCCACTTTTTCAAATGTATAACGCTTATAATGTTCCTTCATACAAGACATTACGGTATTTGGCTCGTCCATCGAAGCTGCTTTAATTGGTTTACCGGCTCCATCAAGCTGATATTTCCAAGTCTCTTTATTATAGCTGCGCGTTGCCTCATTATAACCACTGAAAATACCGTCATCGAATGAAAAATCTGGACGCAGCAGACAATAAGTATTGGTATTTCTGCGAAGATAATCTTCGTTGTATTTCTTGTTTTGAAGCACATAATTAATGATTGCACCTAAAAATGCAATATCTGTGCCAGGACGGATCTGGAAGAAATAATCGGCAATCTTTGAAGTGCGCGTATAGCGAACATCAACGTGGACGATTTTGGCACCTTTGTCTTTAGCTTTCATAATGTGTTTTAAACCCATAGGGTGACATTCGGCAATGTTGGAACCTTCAACCCAAACGAGCTTAGTATTTTTAAGATCGTACCACGGATTGGTCATTGCACCGCGACCAAAGGCAGCATTGAGTGCCGGTGGCGTATTGGCGTGGCAAACACGAGTTTGATTATCAATATAGACAACACCAAGAGCACGAGCCATTTTGATAAGCTGGTAACATTCCTCATTGTTGACTTGACTGCCGCCAATAAAACCAATTGCGTCGGTGCGCCTGACCTCAACGTCTTGTCCGTCGATGTTCTCAGTAGCAAGCCAATTTTCATCGCGAGCTTTTTTCATTGCACGTGCCGCTCTGTCAATTGCTTCTTCCCAACTGATTTCTTCCCAGTGATCAGAACCTGGTGCGCGATAAAGTGGAGTCTTAGGTCTTTGTTCTGAATTTGGAATATGAGAATAACCTAAACCTTTACTGCACAATCCACCGCGATTGACTGGACTGTCGGAGGCACCCTCAAGCTGAATGAGTTTGCCGTCTTTAACATATCCAATCTGACCGCAGCCACAAGCGCAGAAGTGACAGACCGTTGTAAATTCTTTGGCACCAGTGAGCTTAAACTCTTTCATAATTTCGGCTTTAGCTTTTGGAATGTCGAAACCGAGACTTGAAAGTGCCAGCCCAATACTGCCCAGACCAGTTGCTTTCAAAAAACTTCGTCTGCTCAACTCCATAAATAATCACTCTCCTCTCAAAATAACATAAAATAAAAAATCCTACAGCAAAATACGCTGTGGATTTGTATAAATGCAAAACGAATTAGGAGCCATTCTCGCAACGAGCGTGATACCCAATTTTTTTGCAATATTAATCGAAAGTGTTGTCGGCACAGATTTTGCCGCAACTGCTGAAATGCCCATGCGTCCGAGTTTCATCATCATTTCCGAAGAGCATCTGCCACTGAAAATTATGATTTTGTCGGCAATATCAATTTTATTTCTGAGTGTCCAGCCGTACAGCTTATCAAAAACATTGTGCCGTCCAATATCTTCACGAAATATTAAAATATCTTTGCCATCAAATATCACGCCACTGTGTACGCCGTTTGTAACATTATGGGTAGCCGCTAACTCGCCGAGTAATTTATCCGCGCAGGCGAGGATATCTTTTGCGTGGAATCTGACATCTTGTGGTCGTTCAAAAATCAGTTTCGGTTCACAATCTAAAATTTCACGCACTCTAAAATAACGTGGATTTTTAGCAGAACCTTTGGCAAACTCTATCGCATCATCAGTCGTCGTGACTTTTGCAACAAAATTTTCAGAATCAATGTAAAGTGTTACAACATCATCAATATTGCGAATTTTGCCCATTTGAGCCAGTATTCCAATAACTAAATCTTCTAAATCGCCAGGCGAACAAAAACTTGTCGTAAGTTTGCTGCCGTTTAAATAAATATCCAGAGCACACTCAATAGAAGTAAGTTTATTATTACCTAAAAATTCATTCGCCTTTGCATCATATTGAATTACAGGATAATTAACAATTTCATTTTTGCGCGGTGACATAACATCTACTTCCTAATTTAAACATCACAACGTAAACTCTAAACTTTAATTATTATAACATAGTTTTAATATCATTTTCAACATTACTGATAGTGCCAATATTAAATTTATCAATCAGCACTTTTGCGACGTTCGGTGAGAGGAAAGCTGGCAGCGTTGGTCCAAGATGAATATTTTTAACGTCAAGATGAGGCAGTGCAAGCAGCACGATAACCGCTTTTTGTTCATACCAAGCAATATTATAGACTACTGGCAATTTATTTACATCGTCAAGCCCGAATACTTCTTTGAGTTTCAACGCAATCAACGCAAGTGAGTATGAGTCGTTGCACTGACCGGCGTCAAGTACACGTGGTATGCCACCAATGTCACCAAGCGGCAGTTTGATGTATTTATATTTTGCACAGCCAGCCGTCAAAATTATTGTATCTTTAGGCAGTGCCTCAGCAAAGTCAGCATAATATTGACGTGACTTTTGACGACCGTCGCAGCCAGCCATTACGACAAATTTTTTAATCGCGCCGGATTTAATCGCCTCAACAACTTTATCAGCAACAGCAAAAACCTGTTCGTGTGCAAAACCGCCGACAATTTCGCCGCTTTCCAATTCAGTAGGCGGCGGACATTTTTTTGCCAATTCAATCAATGGAGTGAAATTTTTTGTGCCATTAACTTCCTCAATGTGCTGGCAATTCGGGAATCCGACTGCGCCCGTTGTAAATACTCGATTTTGATAACTCGGCTTAGGCGGCACAAGACAATTTGTCGTCAAGAGTATAGGTCCATTAAATTTCTCAAACTCATCTTTCTGCTGCCACCACGCATTGCCGTAGTTGCCGACTAAATGTTTGTACTTCTTAAATTTTGGATAATAATGAGCCGGAATCATCTCACCGTGAGTGTATACGTCGACGCCCGTGCCTTCCGTTTGCTCAAGCAGCATTTCCAAATCCTTGAGGTCGTGTCCGCTTATTAGTATACCTGGATTATTGCGAACGCCGAGTTTGACTTTTGTAATCTCTGGATTGCCGTAAGTTTCAGTATTTGCCTTATCAAGCAGAGCCATTGTATCGACACCAAATTTGCCGGTTTCAAGGGCAAGTGCCGTTAAGTCGTCGCCGCTAAGTGAATCGTCCAGCAATTTAGCTAACGTTGACTGCATAAATGCATTAATTGACTCATCATCACAACCGAGCGCGTTTGCGTGATAGAGATAAGCCGCCATACCTTTGAGACCATAAGTTATCAGCTCACGGAGACTGCGAACATCTTCATTCTCGGTTGCAAGTACGCCGACGTTTTCAGGTATTTCAACCTTTTCTGGAATGAGGCTCAGGGTTTGATCAATACGTTTTTGCAGTGCCTCAGCGTCAAAGATGGCATTGGTTATCGTGCAGAAGAGGTTATCAACGACAACTTTGTTAGCGTTGGAAACACCTGCCTGGCAAAGTTTTTTGGT
>JAFUTM010000359.1 GCA_017484235.1 Selenomonadaceae bacterium | reverse complement strand
TATTACCGTCGCCGTCGCTGATGATTACCATTTTCAGACGGCTGCCCAGTGTCTTTGCAAAGTCGTGCATATTCTGAGCCCATAGATTGCACGTTCCAACGTCCATTGAAAAGCCGAATCGTTCTTCACCGACAGCGGTATTGAGTTGGTCGATCCAATCAGCAGCCTCCTCTTCATCGGATAATAAGCCGCGTACAAAGTGCCCATTTATATTCTTGGGCTGATTTTCCAGCAGTATCGTCATATCGTATTGTTTAGCAATTTCGGCAAGTTTAATATAATAATGGTAATTGAACTGCCAGAAATCGTGACTTCCGATACCGCTTGTAATTGGACGAGTCACCAGATACTTTAAGCCCGCGACACCTGCTGATTTAGCTGCATTTTCGCCAAGTTTAATCAGCGTATCGCCAATGTATTCGTCAATTGCTACGTTGTTTGGTATAAAGTTTATATAGCCAGCTGGAAAATTGAGACCTTCTTTTGAAGCGGCTGTTAATACTGGATTGATCACGCTGCTCAGCTCGTCGATATGGTGAAAAATCCAATGTGAATGGACTTCTTTATTATAAAAATTCTCGTGTGTACGATTGGATTGTTTATAATCAAATGCACATTGCGAGATGTTTAAAAAAGTGTCTGTAAAGCCTCCTTTGACAATATCAATAAGACCTTGTCGAGGATAGTTTACAGACATAATTCCGTCAGTTGAACATAGAACTTGCATATATTTCTCCATATTTACATTTAGGTTACAGACATATTTCTTATAAGTTGAGGTTTGTTATTAATTTTACATTTTTTTATGTTACAGACCACTTTTGAGCGGCCAAATACTTTGTTTGGTCGAAGCCACTGTGCCTCCGTTTAACTGTACCGTCTTACGAAGCTGAGAGCCTGGACTTAATAAAAGTTCAAAAGCCGCCCTTCACTGTCTCGCATCACGCTCGCCGCGCTCAGGATAGGCCTCACGTCGTGTTCGGCCATTTGGGGAGTTCGTTTTTTTAGTTCGCGGATTTACCAATTGTCAACTTCTCTATTACGCATTACGAACTACGCATTTCGCATTAATCTTCAATAACTGTTTCTAGGCCGATTTTGACCATATCGTTAAAAGTTGTTTCACGTTCGTGAGGTGGAACCTCTTCACGAGTTAGTAAATGGTCGCTCACCGTGAAAATGCCCAAACCTTGAACGCCGGCACCAGAGGCCAATGCGTATAGTGCGGCGGTCTCCATTTCAACTGCCAGTATACCGTATTGAACCAATTTTTCATTAAGCGAATGTATACCGTCGCCGAATATGCCGTTGACATCATAATAATCATTATAAAATCTGTCGACGCAAACGATATTTCCGACCTTAACCGGAGTATTGAACTTACGGGCATTATTGACCGCTTTTTCCAGTAGGTCGAAATCAGAAATTAATGAGTAGTTGACTGCGCCGCCGAAAATTTGGTGTACTAATGAGGAATCTGTCGTCACGCCTTGTGCAATCACAACGTCGCGAAGCTTAACATTTATGTGCATACCGCCGCACGTGCCGACGCGAATCAGCTTCTTAACGCCATAGACATTAATCAGCTCGTGAACGTAAATTGAAAACGAAGGTATACCCATACCTGTGGCCTGCACGGAGACCGGCACTCCTTTATATTTGCCCGTGTAACCATAGACGTTGCGAATATCCGTATACAATTTAGCACCTTCTAAAAAGGTCTCAGCGATATGCTTGGCTCTGAGAGGATCGCCTGGCAGAAGAACTCGTTCGGCAATCTCGCCAACACTCGCCGCATTATGTGGTGTACTCATTTTTCATCACTCCATTAGTATAATCATTGAACTATTTATAATTAGCTAAGACTTTTAGGCGTATCAACCTGCATAACATAATCGTAAATGCGCTTGCCTATATAATCGTCCGGCATAGTAGGAATTTGAGCAGTCTTATGCTTTTCCTTATCTGTCGACACATTAGGCTGCTTATCTTTACGTTTATTAATCTTATGTTTATTCTTATTGCTCATCTTCAGACCGCCTCATAATCATTTTATATTATTATTTTACAATAGCTCAAAATAATTTGTCAAGCAATAATCAATAAACAAAACTATTGACAAATTTACAATAATAATTGAAACTATATGTAACAAACAATTGGAGGTATTTATGTGCATCAATACATCTTTTTTATCGGAGATTTTCCGGTTCGTTCTTATGGTTTAGTCTTGTCGTTATCCATAATTCTTGCGACCGGCGTTGGTTACTTCTTTGCTAAGGCCGACGGGCGCGGCTATGAAAAATATTTAATCGACATTGGAATTATCGGCGGCTCCTTCGGGCTAATCGGTGCGCGACTTTGGGACGTATTCTTCTTCGACTGGAATTATTATCAGCATCATCTAAATGAAATTCTAAACGTCTGGCAGGGCGGTATGGCAATTCAAGGCGGTGTAATCTTTGGCATAAGCGCTGTAATGATTTATGCTCGCTCCAAGCAAATGGACTTGCTGCATTTGGCGGATCTTCTTGCACCGGCTCTCATTTTAGGTCAGGCACTCGGTCGCTGTGCCAACCTGCTGAATGGAGACGCCTTCGGAGCACCGACTGGAAGTAATTTCGGTTTATTATATCCAGCATCGACTTTGGCTCACCGCACTTATGGAGACCAGCCTCTCTGGCCGGCTGAGGTCTGGGAGTGTCAGCTCGACATTGTGATTTTTGCTTTATTGTTGATTTTTAGATGCCGCAATTATGTTAAAGGGCAGTGTTTTATGCTTTATATTATGTTATATTCCAGTGCCAGATTTGTGCTCGAATATTTCAGAGGCGATTACAATCATTTAGTGTTTGGATTATTTAAGTCGGCTCAGATGACCAGCATAATGGCTTTTACATTTTCGCTGATTGTTTTTATATATCTTGCTTTTAAAAAGCGCATTTTCTAATAAAAATCTAATGAAAATTTAATTTGACATGTGGCAGAACGTATGCAATAAGATAGGCAATCGGACTGGTGGGTCTGATTATCTGAGTGTGGCGTGGTGGCTCTCACTCGGAAGGCTTTACAGCTTGTTGAAAGAGGAAGAGACTTCTCTTTGAGTTAGCGGCTCAGTCAACTTTTTTAAGTTCGATACGCTTTTGAGCGACCAAAAGCTTAGCAAAAGTCGCCTCTCACTGTCGTACATCACGTACGACGCGTTCGAGGGAGCGCCTCACGTCCTGTTCGGCGATTTATTCAATTAGGAATGACGAATGAGGAATGAGGAATATTTTCTAATGAGGAATG
>JAFUTM010000358.1 GCA_017484235.1 Selenomonadaceae bacterium | reverse complement strand
GTCAACACTCACGATATAGGGATTGACCATAAGTGCTTCTGTCACCATACGCTTCAATTCGGATTTCCTTTCCATAATTCCCATAACTTTCGCCATAAATGGGTACAATTCAATGCCAAAACCGTGCGAATATGCAAGATACATAAATCGCTCTGTCTTTAAGGCTTTGTAGCACCAAATTTTGACCGCTTCATTTCCTTCAAGTAAAATGTGCTTGCCATCGCCGTCATAAATAAAGCAGTCATTGTCAAAATCCCAAGCATACTCTTTGAACAAGGGCAATGGTTCTTCAGTCGGTGTAGTTTGCACCGCCGCAAATGGATATTCAGCCATTCAATCACCTCATTCATTTTGCATTTTTTGCTACTTCATAACCGTCACCTTTTCCCAGATAAATTAGTTTGCATTTCACAATAAAAAGCTGGTCTCCCTTCATCGGTGTGACTTCGACCAAATCACCCTCTTTTAACGTATCTGTCAAAATCCACGTTTCTTCATAAGGATTGTCGATGTCGTGCTTATGGACGTGATGTCCAGCTTCTTGCGTTCCACTTGTGATTTGTCCTTTTGCTGTCCTTTGATGACCTACGAGCAAATACTCGTCAATGTAAATACGCTCTTTCGTCAGAATAATATTGTTCCACGCAATTTTAATATCAGGTGGCGGTGCAATAACTTTACCAACCGTAGTACCCTGCGGTGCGTGTGATTCCGCTATCTGATGTTGTAAATCAATCATCTTTGATACCGATTGCTCAGCAGGTGGTATTTCTATGTCAGGCATTTCTATCACCGTCCCTATTTCTTGCGCTTACGCTTATCGGACTTTTTCTTTTCTTCTTTTTTCTGTGGGACTTCTTCCTTATTCATCTCATTTTCAAATTCCAGTTCTAACTTCATTTCGTGTTGCCCCTCCTTGAAAGTATGCGTATCTTGCTTTATCCAGAATTGACCGTTAAATAGTCCGTCCGTAACTTGAATACTATAACTCGAAACAGCTCTATAATCGCCAAGTGCAGTCACATAGCCGCTCCGCTCCACTTTATTATTTTTAAAAATGGCTTCGACTTCTTTTTTCATATCCTTGTTAGGGTCAGTCTTTAAAACGGTCTGAAACATTGAGTATTTCTCAATACTATCATCTTGTTTTTCATAGCTTATAATGTTACCCTGCTCATCTACCAAAGCAACTTGATTTATCAGTTTTTCAATGCTTTCTTCATATTCAGAGTTAATCATATTAGACCTTGAATCCAGCACAAAATCTTCAATTAGCGTTCCTTTTTCAACAATGTCCAATTTTGCACCATTCATTATGGGCTGATATAATTTCTCATTTTTCTTGTTAGCTTCAGTATATGCCATCATTATTATCTGATAGCCCGTCTTGTTGTTGGCAATGAATGAAACAGGTATGCCCGTCGCTATGATATTGCCGGGGATAACTCCGAGTTGCTGACACATTTCCAGCGTTATATCTTCGGGCAATGCGTCTTTATACTCTTTCGTCATCTTAGACGCTTTCATAACGTGCAAGTGGTCAAAGCACATAAAATGGACATTACTTTCAGCACGGCTGCGCTTGTATCGGTAAATATTGCCTTCAAAAAAGGCATTTCCATTTTCATCAGTAGCAATGACGGTATAACCGTTATCGAAATTAATAGCTGGACATTGTGGGTCGCGGTCATCTTGTGTAAAATCAACTTCCAGTTTTCTTGCCACATTTATCCGCGAACCGCTCCAAGTAACAGCTCTAACAAGCCTTGATATGTCTTGACGTTCCTCTGCAATAATCTCGATTTTCATGTCCTTAACGCCTGACCTTTCAGTCCTCGCATAACGCTCTGCAATCCTGTATGCTCAATGCTGTTTTTATCCAGCAAAGTCTGCAAATTTTTGAAATTGCC
>JAFUTM010000357.1 GCA_017484235.1 Selenomonadaceae bacterium | reverse complement strand
CAATAACGTTTTCGACGCGAGCACCTTCGCAAACGTCGCAACGCTGCATGAGAATACAATCTTTAACAACGGCATCTTTGCCAATTTTTACGCCGCGGAAGATGATGCTGTTTTCAACTGTGCCGCGAATGATACAGCCATTTGCAATGAGTGAATTTTTGACATTTGCCGTGTTCTTGTACTGTACAGGAACTTCGTCTTTAACTTTGGTATAAATTGGGTGTTCTTTTTGCATAAAGATTTGTTCCCAAATTTCTGGTCTGAGCATATCAATACTGGATTTATAATACTCTGCAGTGGAGTTGATATGCGCAATGTAGCCTTTATGTTCATAAGCACTGATCTTATGTTCAGCCGCGTGACGAATAATGCCATCAACAGTAAAGTCTTGACCGCCGCGCTCATAAGTTGAACGAACGATGTATGCAAACGTCGGAACCGGCATAAGATAAATGCTCATTGCGAGTTTGTCGCCAGCCTTAACCGAAGCAGTCTCAGCAAGGTCAGTAACAATACCGTTTGTGCTTGTCTGAACGACAACATTTTTAGCATTTCTATCGCGCTTTGCAACATGATAAACCATTGTAATATCAGCTTCTGTGTCTTCCATAAATTTAAAGACATCATTGAAGTCAATATTATAAACGAAACTGCCACTTGTAAGAATGACATATTTTCTGTCGCTGAGTTCAGCAAAATCTAAATTAGCGTACAGGTCTTTTAAATCACCTTTACGTGAGTCATTGTCTGGCAGTGCTGCCGGCAGATAAGTGAGACCGTCACGACGACGAGCAAGATCCCAATCTTTACCACTGCGAATGTGGTCAAGAACTGAACGTGAAAAATCTGGAAGCAGAACGCCAACGCTGTTGATTCCAGAATTAACCAGGCTTGACAATGCAAAGTCAAGCAGACGATAACGACCTGCAAACGGCAGAGACTCAACTGCACGAGTTGCTGTGAGGTCACGAATCAATGTATTACTCTCTTGAAGGTTTACTATACCCATTACTTGTTTCAAAGCAAAACACCTCCGAATTTCATTGGAAATGATTAATTAACGACTGATGTTAATCGGTAATATATTACAACGTTACCGATTATTCATCATTTATGGCTGAACAACTTCGTCTTCGGCAATAACTGTGATAGCCTCTTCTGTACCATTAACTTTTGCACCGTTCTTTACCGTCACGTTTTGTGCAATAATCGCGTGATCTACGACAGCATTATCTTCAATTGTCGTGAATGGGAAGATGACTGAGTTTGTAACTTTTGCACCTTTTCCGACACGAACACCCGGGAAGATAACTGATTTACTTACTTCGCCAAGAATTTGAGAACCCTCTGTGATCATAGATTCTTTAACGCTGGCTTCTGCGCCAATGTAATGAGGAGGCATTGATGGATTAGATGAATAAATCTTCCAATCGCCATTGAGATCAAACGGAGGCTGATCTTGCAGCAAGTCCATATTTGCCTGCCAGAGACTTTCAATTGTTCCGACATCTTTCCAGTAGCCGTCAAATGCATATGAATAGAGTCCAAGTCCATCATTGAGCATCTTTGGAATTATGTCTTTACCAAAGTCGTGAGATGAGTTTTCGTTTACGCCATCTTCCTCAAGATATTTGATAAAGATATCTGCACTAAAGATATAAATACCCATAGATGCCAGATTGCTCTTTGGATTAGCTGGTTTTTCTTCAAATTCAACAATCTTGCCAGTTTCTTTATCGGTGTTCATAATGCCAAAACGTGGTGCTTCTTCCCAAGGCACTTCAAATACACCAATGGTAGCATCTGCTTTGTTCATCTTATGTGACTCAAGCATCCAGGAATAATCCATTTGGTAAATATGGTCACCCGACAGAATCAGAACATAATCTGGATCGGTGAGTTTAACGAAGTTAATGTTCTGATAGATCGCATCAGCAGTACCACGATACCAATCAGCACTCTTTTCGCGTGCATAAGGGGGCAAAATAAAAAGACCGCCTCCACTTCTGTCAAGGTCCCAAGCACTGCCGGAACCAAGATAGTTATGAAGTTCAAGCGGACGATATTGTGTCAATACACCGACTTTTTCAATGCCGGAATTTGCACAGTTACTGAGTGGAAAATCGATGATACGATACTTTCCGCCAAACGGAACAGCAGGCTTTGCGACGGTTTTTGTCAAAGCCTTAAGGCGACTGCCCTGTCCACCGGCAAGTATCATTGCCAAGCATTCTGTCTTTCTCATAAAAAAACCCCCTATCAAAAATTTACAATCAATACACGAAATTTAAATTTGTGTATCAATCAATAATACAAAGATATTAAATTAATTAAAATTTCAGATAACCAAGTGTTCTTACGATTAAATATTCTACTTGCCGTTTATTTTTCCTTCTAAAAATTCAGAAAAAAATAAATTTTTTTATAAAATCATTATTAGTTAGCTAAATCACGTTATTTGTATTGTGTTATTGTTTATTAACTTTTAATTGAATTGTATTTAAATGATATAAACAATAAGTTTTGAAATAATCTAAATAATATATTATTTTACTTGACAATAATGGCAGTTTGAAGTAAGATATTCAATTAATATACGTGACCTAAAATTATTAACAAGTGGAGGAATGTTTATGGCATATTATTATAGCGAACCATCACATACTTTTGGAGAATATTTACTCGTGCCAGGCTACTCTTCGACGGATTGTATACCGTCAAATGTTGACCTCAAAACACCGCTCGTCAGATTTAAAGGCGGCGAAGAACCAAAACTGACAATGAATATACCGATGACTTCGGCAATAATGCAGGCAGTTTCCAATGATACAATGGCGATTGCACTTGCAAAAGAAGGCGGCGTTTCTTTTATCTATGGCTCACAGTCGGTAAAAGAACAGGCGGCAATGGTGCAGCGTGTCAAAAATCATAAGTCTGGTTTTGTTTCAAGTGATTCCAATGTAAAACCGACGACTACGCTCAACGAGATACTTGAACTGTTAGAACAAACCGGCCATTCAACAATGGCGGTCACTGAAGACGGTAAGGCAACCGGTAAACTCTTGGGCATCATTACCAGCCGTGATTATAGAATCAGTCGAATGAGCGGAAATGAGCAGGCAAAAGATTTTATGACACCTTTTGAAAAGTTAATTTATGCCGATGCTGATTCGACGACGCTGCCAATGGCTAACGATTTAATTTGGGAAAATAAATTAAATATGCTGCCTCTTATTGATAAGAAACAGCGTTTACGCTATATGGTTTTTCGTAAAGATTATACCGACAATAAAACTAATCCACTTGAACTCATTGATAAAAAGAAACGTTACATTGTTGGCGCGGGCATCAATACCCGTGATTATGCCGAGCGCGTACCGGCACTCCTCAAAGCTGGCGCTGATGTTCTTTGTATTGACTCATCTGAAGGTTTCAGTGAGTGGCAAAAAATTACGATTGAATATATCCATAATGAATTTGGCACTGATGTTAAAGTTGGTGCAGGCAATGTCGTTGATGCCGAAGGATTTAGATTTTTAGCCGACGCTGGTGCTGATTTTGTTAAAGTTGGTATTGGCGGCGGTTCAATTTGTATTACGCGCGAAACTAAAGGTATCGGTCGCGGTCAGGCAACGGCTATTATTGATGTTTGCAATGCTCGTGACGAATATTTTAAGAAAACAGGCATTTATGTACCTGTCTGCTCCGACGGCGGTATAGTTCACGATTATCATATGACACTAGCTTTGGCAATGGGCGCAGACTTTTTGATGCTCGGCAGATATTTTTCACGTTTTGATGAAAGCCCGTCCGATAAAGTTAGAATCAATGGCACTTATTATAAGGAATATTGGGGCGAAGGTTCTAACCGCGCACGCAACTGGCAGCGCTATGATCTTGGCGGATCGCAGAAGCTGTCATTTGAAGAAGGCGTTGATTCATATGTTCCATATGCCGGATCACTCAAGGACAATATGGCGAGTACTCTGGCGAAGATACGTTCAACGATGTGCAACTGCGGTGCATTGACACTGTCGGAACTCCGCGAAAAAGCCAAAATTACTCTTGTTTCAGCAACCAGTATTGTTGAAGGCGGCAGTCACGACGTTATTTTGAAAGATCAATTTTCCAGATAATTAACAAACGTAAAAAAAGTTTTGATTCTCTAACAATAATTTTGATTAATTAATAAGTTAGAAAGTCAAAACTTTTTTGTTGCAACAATTTTAATGTCAGCCAGATTAACCAGCTAT
>JAFUTM010000356.1 GCA_017484235.1 Selenomonadaceae bacterium | reverse complement strand
GTAAGACCGGCCGCGTTATCGGTCATTTAATGGCGATGCTTACAACGGTTAAGGCTCTTCCTCTTGCTTATAATAAAGACTTGCAAGAAGATAAAGAAGGCCTCTTCGATGTGATTGATACCATAAAATTTAGTCTTGCGGTTTATGCTCAAATTATCGACGGTCTCAAAATCAAAGAAGATAATATGCTTCGCGCGGTTGAGGAAGATTTTAGTAACGCAACTGACCTTGCTGATTATCTGGTTAAAAAGAATTTGCCTTTCCGAGAAGCGCACGCCATTTCCGGTAAAATTGTCCATGATTGCATTGCTCGCAACATATATCTAAAAGATTTAACGATGGACGACTTTAAAAAATATTCCAATCTATTTGACGAAGATGTAAAAGATGCAATTAAACCGGAAACTTGCGTAAAAAATCGCAATTCATTTGGTGGCACATCATACAAACAGGTTGAAATGCAGATTGAAGCAGCGTGCAAGTGGCTTGATAGCAGGAGATAATTAATTATGAAAAAAACTAAAATTGCTATTGTCAGCTCCGGTTCAGCCTTAGAATCTATTTTAGCTGCAATCGATTTCGATAGTATTACCGTATGTGCCTTTTGGGGCTTTTGGAATGATATGACTGAGTCGTCGCGGAAACTTTTTGAACCAATTTTTCAGCCGTTAGATATGTTAAGTGTAAATTGTAAAAAATATGACGCAGAATACTTTTTGGTAAATATTCATCAAAATATTGACACCGCGATAATAAACAAGCTCATCAATAAAGGCGTTCCAAAAGAAAATATCATTGGCATGTGGCCATTTGGTTCTATACCACAGTTTACTTATATGTATTTTTTACAGTGGCAATATCTTCTCAATTCTTCACAGGGCATGCCCCCCCCCCCAATTTATTGTAACTGGCAATTCATTTTTTAAGTATGGAATTGATTTACAGACGATGGCACCCTTTAATGGAGTGAGTCTTTGTCGTGATTCACAGGATTTTTATTATAGTTTCAAGATGACGGAGGCATACTTTGATAAAGTCGTTACAAATAATCAATATCCCAAATTCTGCCTTATTGGTCTTGCACCGTATGGTTTTAACAATTGGCTGGATAAGACAATCCGAAATTTCGATCAACAATTTTATTTTCCAATAATTGGTCACGAGCAAATGGAATATCACGGCTCGAAACACGGCAAATTTTTGGAAACTATTTTTAAATCAAAATACAAATCGTGGTTAAATTATTTTATTGATAACTTTTTAAATTCACCTAATAAAGAAAGATTCACATTAAATGATATTGACTGGTCACGTGAATGGCATCAAAAGCATTATGCTTTAACCAATTCTCAACATTTAAATGTAGCAGATGAATTAAGTATTTATGGTCACAAATTTTATCCTGAAACTATAAAGCGCAATAAGGAAATCTTAAATAAATACATAAAATTGTGTCGTGAACGTAATGTAATTCCAATTGGTGTAGTAATGCCGTTTACACAGATGGCACAAAGACACTATCCGCAGAAAGCACTCAAAGAATTTTTTGCAATGTTAAAACCTTTCCTCAATGAAATGGAACTCATTAATCTCTGGGATACAAAATTACCGGATTCGTATTTTGAAGATACAACTCATCTTAAAATGACCGGTGCTGTTGAAGTTAGTAAAATTATAAAAGAATCAGTTTTAAAAATACTGTCTAAATAATCGCCTTATCATCTGAACCGAGAATATTGCCATTTAAGTCGACAATCACAGTTCCAATCTTCATTTTATTAAAGACATAACGCTCAGCTCGAATACTCGCACGCTGAGCAATAACGTTATAAACATTTTCCAAATTATTTGCCTCAATCTCTTT
>JAFUTM010000355.1 GCA_017484235.1 Selenomonadaceae bacterium | reverse complement strand
CTAAAAATGAGCGATATAATCCAGATAACGTCAGGCAGCTATACGACAACAACGAGAGGTGACGATTTAATTATAAAAGTCGGCAGCGGTCAGATGACATTAAAAGAAGCGGCAAATAGAAGGCTGCGAGTGCAGAACGCAAACGGCACAATTGATACTCTAAATCCGAATGGCATAGCGTATATTTACAATAATGAAAGTGATACGCTACTGATTGGATCGAATCTCAATGACACAATCAATAATTTGGGCAGCAACGTGACAATTAATGCTGGAGTCGGCGATGATTCTATCTATAATGAAGGCTATGACAGCAAGAACATAAGTATAAGCGGCGGAGCCGGCAATGATACAATTATGTGTAGAGGAGACGAATTAACTATTAACGGTGGCACGGGCGACGATACCATTAGACTTTTTGTTCCTTATAGTAGCGCCAATAATAGCGTAATTCAATATGCAAATGGTGACGGTAAAGATATAATTTATAGTTACAATTCAACCGACACAATCGAAATAGCTGGCAGCTCATACACAACGACAACCAGTGGCAACGATGTAATAATAAGCGTTGGCAGTGGTAAAATGACGCTTAAAAATGCATTTGATTATACACTTAATATCGTAACAGTCAGCGGCGGTACGTCGACTAACACCGAAACAAACACTGAAACGACGACGACAAAGCTGCCGACCGGACTCAAATACAACACTAATAAGACGCAGATTACAGTAAGCACTAAGTTTAAAGGTGATACGGTTGATTTATCCGAGTATGCGACGACAGTGAAGACCGTGAAGGCAACTTCGTTTAATAAGACGCTCAAGATTAGCGGTAATGACCTGGGCAATAAAATCACCGTCGGCAAGAAGGCGACGACGGTATACGGCGGCGAAGGAAACGACACGATAACGGGCGGAAAAGGTGCCGATGTGCTCTACGGCGACGAAGGCAACGATAAAATTAAAGGCGGCAGCGGCGCGGATACATTAGTTGGCGGCGCCGGTGCGGACACATTAACAGGTGGTGCCGGTAAAGACGTTTTTGTCTACGAAGATGGCAACGATATTATCACCGACTATAAAGCTGGTCAAGATTCTATAATGATCGAAGACGAGATTGAGGCGGTGTCGGTCAAGGGAAGTAATGTCATCTTCACAATTGGTGACGGCAGTCTTACGGTTAAGGGCGGCAAGAATAAGAAAATTACTTTTATTGATAGCGAAGGCGAAGTTATTTCCAATGATAAATACACGAAATCCACGAAGGTTGCTAACTTTGTAGAGTCGCCGCCGGTCGCCGGAGCGGGTCGGACGCCGACAGCGGGTGATGCCGGCAGCGATTATGATTACTGGTTCGCAGCAGATGAAAACTTCACGACCGCTGAGATTGATGCAGTCGATAACTTAATTAAAACAAAAAGCCCTGCCATTAATTTGACAGAGCTGAACGTTGATTTTACTTCAATCAATCAAAATGATAAGTCACAGACTACGTTAGCTGCCTATAATAAAATAAATAATTCGTACTTTTAATGGCCGAGCTGGACGCGAGGTCTGTCCGCGTTAAGTCACGTGATGTGACTTCAGCGGACTGTTTCTTTGCTTCTTTCTTCCAAAAGAAAGAAGACTGTAACTTAAAAAATGTAATATAAAAAACAAAAACATCAAATATTTCCTAACCAACGGGCGGCATCAATTGCGTGGTAAGAGATAATAATATCAGAGCCAGCACGCTTCATAGAAGTAAGAGACTCAATAACAATGCGCTTTTCGTCAATCCAGCCATTGGCAGCGGCGGCCTTAACCATAGCATACTCACCACTGACATTGTAGACGGCAACCGGACGATTGATAGACTCACGAACGGCACGAACAATATCAAGATAAGTCAAAGCAGGCTTGACCATAATGATGTCGGCACCTTCACTAAGGTCAAGTTCAACCTCTTTGAGAGCCTCACGCGAGTTGGCCGGGTCCATTTGATATTGTTTGCGGTCGCCGAAATGAGGAGCGGAGTCAGCGGCATCTCTGAACGGACCATAAAATGCAGAAGCATATTTAACGGCATAACTCATAATGGAGACGTTGATAAAGTGATTGTCGTCGAGAGCGTCACGGATTGCAGCGATGCGGCCGTCCATCATATCAGAAGGCGCGACAATATCTGCACCGGCCTGAGCCTGAGAGACTGCAACCTTTTGCAACAATTCGAGAGTAGAATCATTGTCCACATATTGACCGCAAAGCTTGCCGCAATGCCCGTGATTGGTGTATTGACAAAGGCAGACATCACCGATTATAATAAGATTAGGCACAGCCTTTTTAATGGCGGCAATAGCGCGTTGAACCGGACTATCCATATTCCAGGCACTTGAGCCGATATCATCTTTGTATTCTGGCAAACCGAAGACTTCAACCGCTGGAATACCGAGAGCATCAATCTGCTTGGCGAGTTCAACGGCGTTGTCAACGGATAGATGATAACAATTGGGCATAGACGGAATCTCATCTTTGACGTTAGAGCCGGCGACGACGAATATAGGATAAACAAAATCCTTAACGGAAAGAGACGTCTCCCTAACCATAGCACGTATATTATCGTTGAGCCTCATTCTGCGAGGACGTAGTTTTAATGTCATATATAATCACTCCGATATAAATTAATAAAAAATAAAATATGTGCCGACTGCCACCGGGTAATCGGATAGCACATCAAACTTTACCGTTAGGTCTTTGAAGGTAAGGAATGATGTGCTAATTATTTTAACAGATATGGAAATAAAGGAGATTGATTAAGATGAACAGTTGGATAATATTATTCATAGCCGGACTGTTTGAGGTGTCGTGGGCGATAGGGCTAAAATATACACAGGGCTTCTCAAGATTACTGCCAAGCATATTGACGATAATTGGAATGACTCTGAGTTTCGTATTTTTATCGCTGGCACTAAAGAAGCTGCCATTATCGATTGCGTATGCCGTCTGGACAGGAATAGGCATAGCCGGCACGTCAATATTGGGCGTACTGATATTTAATGAGGCCGTGTCCGCAACAAAAATCATATTTGTCAGCCTAATAGTAATCGGAATAGCGGGCCTGCGACTCACCAACTAAACATTTAACTAAAAGTTATCTTTATTGTCGGCGTAGACTTTTGGCAGAATAGCCGCCAAGTTTGTAAACTCCTTAATATTATGAGCAAATAGACCTTGCGGTACCTCAATCGGCACATTGGCACCCTTAGGCAGAGTGCAGACAATTTGATTGTCGACAACGCCGAATCCAATCCAGAACCTAGAGCAGAGCATAATGCCGTCTTTGTAGGAATACCACTTATGAGTCATAGCCGCTGCACAGTCTCCGTCGCCAATTGCTGAGACTAAAGACTCACATTTATCAGTGCCGATTATAGAATTGTCATATCCAAAATCAGCCGGACTTTTGAACTGCAGCTTTAAGAAGCCAGGACCTTTGCCGATATCTTCAAGGACATAATGATTAACGCCCCAAGTCTTCTGATTGAGCGGAACATCTGGATTGCAGACATAATCAGCCTTGTCAGCCCGTGCAAAATAATGATCCTCAGGGTCCCAAATTTTATAACGCAAATCCGAGCCAACACTGTGCCAAGGAAACCACCAATCCAGCATTTCAACGGTTACATTGGGCATATAAGTTTCATTGCAGACAAAACCAGTGCCGTCCGGCGCTACGCCATAACCGACTTGACAATAATCTGTATCGTCGCCCTTGAGGAAAAGGTTACGCTTATCGAAAGGCACACTTGGAACCTGCTGCGGTGTGTCAATAAGTTTAATCTTTTCTTCAGGAATTTTAGCCATTGGCTGTTCAAAAAACTTATAATAAGGTAAAGCACGTTCTTCTTTGCTGACACCAACCTTTTTACCAATAAACAACTTCAAACCTACCACCCTTTACTAATGATGAATGACGAATTAGGAATGATGAATTAAAATCATCTCTCCCTCTCCAATTCAACATTCCTAATTCCTAATTCCTAATTGATTCAATTCCTAATTGAAAAAATGGCCGAACGTGATGCTAACCACGAACTCTAAAATCGCCGAACAGGACGTGAGGCGTTCCCGAACGCGTCGTACGTGATGTACGACAGTGAGGGGAGTTCTTTGCTTCTTTCTTGCGGTCAAGAAAGAAGTTCAACCTTTAAAAAATTTAACTTAGCCTCAAACAAATAAATATAAGACGATATTATTAACGACCAGCAGAAACCCCCTCTTCAATAATCTTGGCGAGCTTGTTGTCTTCGTGAGTTTGACCGTCCATCTTTACAAGCTCATTGCGACATTCGTGCTGGACTTTAAGAGCGCGGTCAATAT
>JAFUTM010000354.1 GCA_017484235.1 Selenomonadaceae bacterium | reverse complement strand
TCGCTCATCTTGGTCAACATATAATTTGTCGTTCCATTGACTATGCCAAGAACTTCTGTTAAATGATTAGCCGTCAGCGATCTTTTGAGCGGCATTATAATTGGTATCGCACCGCCGACCGAAGCCTCAAATAAAAAGTCAACTTTAAATTTATCGGCTGTCTCAAAGAGTTCGTGTCCAAATTGCGCCACCATATCTTTGTTAGCTGTTACTACGTGTTTGCCGTGTTCCATTGCTTTTAGTACAAATTCTTTTGCCGGTTTAATTCCGCCCATCAGTTCGACTACGATTTTTATTTCATCGTCGTTTACGATTTCATCTATGCTTGTTGTTGCTGGCAGACCAGCTTCAACTAATCGTGGAACTTCAAAATCACGTACCAGTATATTTTTTATTACTATTTTGGTATTTGCACGTTGATTTATTACATCGCTATTGTCTTGCAGCACTTTGATTACACTGCCGCCTATCGTGCCTGCTCCCAATATTCCAATTTTTATTTCATTATGTGTTTCTGACATTCAATTGACTGTTACTTTTATAACAGTCCTTCACCTCTTTCCATTAATTGTCATTTATTATTATAACATATTTTATTGTTTAATGCTTCCCAAAAGTTCAATCTGGCGAATTCCATTAACTGCCTTGAGTTTGTCAATAAATTTTTCTATATCCATATTGAGCAGTCTAATATCTATTGATATGTTTATGCTCGCCATTCCGTTTATTGGAAAACTTTGATTTATCGTGATTATATCGCATAAGTGCCTTGATATTATAGATAATATTTTTGCCAATATACCCTGATAATTCTCAACCACTATTAGCAGAGTTATGATGTTATCTGATACTCCGTCGTAAAATGGAGTCACCATATCACGGCATCTTCGATAAGTACTCGGTGATAAGTCAAACTCAAACAACGCATCTTTTATTGTCAACGTCTCACCACGTTTTATCATTTCATTTACTTTCGCAGTCTTTAGTATTTCTTTTGGCAATATGTCACGTCTAACTAAATATAAATCATTTTCTGTTCGTTTTAATGCCGACGATTTTGTTTTAGAAGATTTTAGTTTAGGTAATTTCTTTTTATTCATAGTAACACCATTTTTGAATTTATCAAATCAATAGAGCGACTTTATTTAATTAACTAAGATACACATTATACATTAACAAAAGTTTTCCTTCTTGTCAAATAAAATTATTTAAAACTTCACATTTACATCAAATTAACTTGACTTTCATCATACTTCAAGTATTATAATTTATGTGGGCAATTTAAACCATTTTAGGAGGTTGTGATTATGTATTTAGGAGAGCAAATTAAAAAGCTGGGCTTCGGTCTGATGAGGCTGCCGAAATTTGATGACAATAAGATTGATGTTGAGCAGGTCAAAACTATGGTCGATGAGTTTTTGACGGCTGGCTTCACTTATTTTGACACTGCTTGGGCTTATCCTGGCAGTGAAGATGCGATTCGTCAGGCACTAGTTGAGCGTTATCCTCGCGACAAATTCCAGCTTGCAACCAAAAATGCGGCTTGGATTAACTGTAAAACTCGTGAAGATGCCATTGGTCAGTTTGAGACTTCACTAAAACAAACCGGTGCTGGATACTTTGATTTTTATCTGCTCCACAATTTAGGTGAGTCTCGTACCAAGTTTTTTGATGACTTTGTTATGTTGTCTTTTGTTCAAGATCAGAAGCGTGACGGTAAAATCAGACACGTCGGCTTCTCATTCCACTCAACTCCAGAAGAGTTAGAAGATATTTTGAACAAGCATCCTGAAATGGAATTTGTACAGCTTCAAATTAACTATGCTGATTGGGAAAATCCAGCAATTCAGTCTCGTGGTTGCTATGAAGTTGCACGCAAGCACGGTAAGCCCGTTATAATTATGGAGCCAGTTAAAGGCGGTATGCTTGCCAATCCACCAGAAACCGTTGCCAACGTTCTGAAGTCTGCAGAGCCAGATTCATCTTGCGCATCTTGGGCAATACGTTTTGCGGCAAATCTTGACGGCTTGATTACTGTTCTTTCCGGCATGAGCAATCTTGAGCAACTCCGCGATAATGTTTCGTTTATGAAGGACTTCCACAAGCTGACTGATTCTCAAAAGTCGACAATCGAAAAAGCACGCGAAGAACTCGCTAAAATTCCAATCATTCCGTGTACAACCTGCAATTACTGTGCGAAAGTCTGCCCTAAGGATATTGGCATTTCCGGTTCATTTACCGCAATGAATGTGTTTACTTTATATGGTGATTTAAAGGCTGCTCAAAATCAGGAAAATTGGCTTGTCAAAATGCACGGT
>JAFUTM010000353.1 GCA_017484235.1 Selenomonadaceae bacterium | reverse complement strand
CTTCATCGGCCTTTGCCTCAAGTCCAAGAATTTCGTCAATTCTTTCCAAAGCTTTGTTAGGATCCTTGATAATTTCATCAAGCAGTACCGCACCGAGATGGAAGTATTTCGCATTGTTGACAAACAAATCAAAGAACTCAGTATCTTTGCGTGAAAAGTTAAACATTTTATTTTATTCCTCCCCAAAATAAGTGAAGATTTACGAACAAAGTTATTATATCATTTTATTAAATTAATTGAAAGTATAAATTAAAAAAACTCTCCGTCGACAGGAAAGCTTTTTATTTATATTAACTTCGAGCTTAATTTCAAAAATGGTGCCGAAGATCGGACTTGAACCGATACGTTGTTGCCAACGGCAGATTTTGAGTCTGCTGCGTCTGCCAATTCCGCCACTTCGGCGCAAGTGTATTGTAACACTATTACATAAAATTGTCAATCTTTTTTATAATAAATTTATATGTTATAAACTTTATTGAGGAATAACTAAAGCAATTTTCATTATAGTTGATCTTTATTTTTAAACGTTGACAAGATTTGGTATATATGTATAATAAAATTAGTTTATAATATTACGTGTCTGGAGGTTACTATAATGAGAAGAATAATAATTTTAATGACGCTGGTGCTTGGCATAATTGTTAGTCAGCTTGCAATTGTAAACAACTCACGACTGAAGTCGAGAGCTTTGTGAGAACATTTGTTCGCACGAGCTGGTTTACGCAGCTTCTATGCCGTAAGACCGAAGTCTACCGGTTTACTTTTAATTTTGTTTGTCGATTACGTTCCGACTAATTTCAGGCGATATTACGATATAGTTGAGGGCGCTAGAACTGTGCTTTTAAACAGAGCGTCGCCAGTCAACATGGTCAACGTCAATGCTGCCTGCTTCATTGCCGTAGGTTCTTATTTTAAACTTTCAATTTAACCACCGCCTTTGATTTATTTTAACAAACGACAGAGGCAAAGTCAACCAAAAAGCGGCTCCTCTCACGACTGAAGTCGCAAGTATCCGCCGCTATTTCCTGATGAAAAACTCCTTGACAGAAGTACTACTAATCTTGTCAAGGAGTTTCGTTTTGTTATGTTTATATAAAATTTAAATAATCAAAACGCAGGAACAATTGCACCATTATATTTTTCGTTGATGAATTTTTTAACTGCATCAGATTTCAGTGCCTTCATCAAAGCTTGTATCTCTGGACGGTTTTCATCACCAACACGTACGGCAACTATATTGACATATGGAGAGGTGCTATCTTCCATAAACAAGGCGTCCTTTGTCGGCACAAGATTAATCTGCATAGCATAATTTGTATTGATAACGGCAGCGTCCACATCTTCAAGTGTACGCGGAAGCTGCGCGGCTTCGACTTCCTGGAACATAATATTAAGTGGATTTTCAACTACATCTTGTACGGTTGCAGTCTCTTTAACTCCGTCTCTGAGTTTAATTAAGCCCGCTTTTTCCAGTAGCATAAGTGCACGACCGCCATTAGTTGGATCGTTTGGAATTGCAATTGACGCGCCGTCCATAAGCTCCTTTAAGTCAGTAACTTTCTTTGAATAAATTCCCATTGGCTCAATATGAATTCCGCCGGCATTGGTAAGTTTCATCTCAGTGTGTTCCTTAATGAAATCATTGAGATATGGCTCGTGCTGGAAGAAGTTCGCATCCAGTTCTTTGTCATTGAGCGCGATATTCGGCTGGACATAATCACTGAACTCAACAATCTCAAGATTGATTCCTTCATCTTTGAGAGCCGGTCTGATCTGTTCCAAAATTTCAGAATGTGGCACCGGACTTGCTCCGACTTTTAAAGTTTTGGATTCTGCAGGTTTATTGGCACTGCCACCATCGTCACCGCCGCAGCCTGTGATAAGTGCGGCACTTGTCATTAAGACAGCGAACATAGATAATATTTTTTTCATCTTCATAAAAAATAGCCTCCTGATTTACAAGATGCTATTAATTTACAACAATATTTTATAAAAGTCAATAATTAATTAATTGTTTTGGCTCCGAGATAAGCACGAATGACTTCTGGATTGTTCTGTATCTCTTCGGGCGTGCCGCTGGCAATGATAATACCATATTCTAATACATATATGCGTTCGCAAATGCCCATTACAAGGCTCATATCGTGCTCAATTAAAAGAACTGTCAATCCAAATTGTTTACGTATCCACTGTATCATATCCATCAGTTCGTGAGTTTCCTGTGGATTCATTCCAGCCGCTGGTTCGTCCAGTAACAATAATTTAGGTTTAGCCGCCAGCGCGCGTGCAATCTCCAAGCGTCGCTGCGCACCATAAGGCAGATTTTTAGCGGCTTCGTTTGCGTGTTCATCGAGTTTAAAGATTTTCAACAGCTTGAGGCTTTCAGCTTCGATTTCCGCTTCTTCAGAAAAGTAACGGCCAATGCGGAATACTGACTCTAACAGACCATATTTAACGTGACAATGATAAGCAATCTTTACATTGTCCAGCACACTCAACTCAGAAAATAGTCGGATATTTTGAAATGTACGAGTTATACCGCGCTGTGTAATTTGATAAGGCTTTAATCCAACGATACTGCTGCCATCAAAAGTAATATCGCCAGTCGTTGGACGATAGACGCCCGTTATCATATTAAACGCCGTCGTTTTGCCTGCGCCATTTGGTCCAATCAATCCAATTAGCTCGCCTCTATTAATATAAATATTAAAGTCATCGACTGCTTTTAAACCGCCAAAGACTTCAGACACATTTTCCGCTTTTAAAAGTTCAGCCATATCACACCTCAAAGTTTATAAATTTCGTGAATTTGTCAACATCGTTGTTGATTATTAAATCTTCGTCAAAGTTTAAATCTGTCAACAATTTTTCGGCAAGTGTGAACTCACCAACCCAGCTTGGATCGTGAGCATCGGAGCCAACGAAAATCGGCACTTTTAAATACATACACAATCCTAACATCTTTTTATAATTATCGTAGCAGTTGAGACGTTTATCCTTCTTAACAAGTGAACTGTTATTGACTTCTAATGCAACGTTATAATCTTTTGCTGCCTCAACGAGTTTAGTATAATCAAGCGGCGTGTGATCATCGTCAGGGTGTGAGACAAAATGTACTTTAGGATTTTTCATACACTCAATGATATTTAACGTATTCTGTTCAACGCCAACATTTTCGTAGCACTGAGTGTGTATGCCGACTATGCCGTAATCAATTTGGTCAATGCGCTTCTGTTCAAGTGACAGCGTGCCGTCATTTAACACATTGATTTCACTGCCATGATAAATTTTTACACCGTAAATTTCACGAGGTATAACCTTTAGATTACAAAAGTAAAATGGATCACAAGTGTTTGGTATCCCAGGTGCGTGCTCAGTAAAACCAATACCTTTCAAGCCGCGTTCACTTGCCGCCTGAGCCATTTCACGAATTGTGCCGTAAGCGTGACCGCTGGCTATTGTGTGCGTGTGAATATCTAAAATAATTTTATGTTTCATCTTGTCCTCCAATTACGTTCAAACGATCTGCACATAGTTAAAAGCTCTTTATACCGCAACTGTGAAGGTGTATTAAATTCGACTCTTTTGGTCGGAAACTGACTGTCATATGCTTTCAACTTTGCCTCATTTGGTACATATTTCGAGTTTTCAAAATAACGCCCAGCAACAGCACTGCCTTTTTGTAATTCACAGACGTGCAAAGTCGCTTTATAAAAATTATCATATGTACGAAGTCCAAAGTTCTCTGCTGGCTTGAAGCCGTGCTGCAAATAATAATCAGGATCGCCAAATAAGACAATAGCGCAAAAATTCATTTTATGTGCAAGGTTACGAGTATAATCAATCAAATATCCGCCGATACCTTGATTTTGAAATTCAGGCAAAACTGCAATCGGACCGAGACCAACAGTATTATACAAGAGACCATTATCACCAATAATGTAAGATTGATTATAAACAATACTTCCAACAATATGATTCTCATAAATTGCAACAATATCCAGCTCAGAAACGAAAGATGACCACTGCCTCATCAAATGCAATGTGTAATGTTCATCACCACCTGGCGTGTAATGGTTCCAAAAAGCCTCACGCACTACGTTTTCCGTCTCCAAATAATCATTCGGCTGCTCATTGCGCACTTTTATATCATTCAGATTGATCAAAATTAGTTCCTCATTTGCTAGAAACTTTATCCAATAGCTGGCGCAATGGTTTCATATTGGTAAGTTCCATATAACCGAACAAGCCTTTCGGACGATAGAACATCAGCAGAATCAATGCAAGCGCATAGATTATCATTCTAAACTCCGGCCAGTTTGCGAGTGCTGCCGAAATAAAAGTAACAACGAATGCGCCGGCGATTGAACCGGTGATTGATCCAAGCCCGCCTAAAACTACCATTATCAAATAGTTAAACGACGCCATAAACGTAAATGAGTTTGGACTTATTAAATAAAACTGATGAGCGAAGAGGCCGCCTGCGATACCGGCAAAAGCTGCGCCGATTGTAAACGCCATAACTTTATATTTCGTCGTATTTATTCCCATAGATTCAGCCGCAATTTCATTTTCACGAATGGAAATACAGGCTCGTCCGTGCGTGGAATTGACAAAATTTTTGATAAAAAACAGCGTGAACAGCATTATAAAGAATACCCAAGTAAAATCAGTTAGATGTTTAATGCCCTTAAATCCAGCTGCACCGCCGACGTATTCAATATTCATTATGACTATACGAATAATTTCACCGAGACCGAGAGTTGCAATTGCAAGATAGTCGCCTTTTAATCTCAGCGTCGGCAGACCGATCATAAATCCAATAAGACCTGCACTGACAGCACCAGCAATAAGCGCAGCAATAAACGGCATATTAAAATTTGTTGTGCAAACTACGCCGACGTAGGCACCGACCGCCATAAATCCAGCGTGTCCGAGTGAAAACTGACCAGTATAGCCATTAATTAAGTTCAAACTCACCGACATTATTACGTTTATACCTATCAAAATTAAATTGAGCTGCCAAAATGAGCCGATTATGCCGACACTTATCAAGCCCTGCAACACGGCAAATATCAGCAGTCCAACTATTAACATTATTAAATCTCGTTTTCTGACTTCATTCATTTATTTATTATCACCTCTTAGAATATATTTTATCATACTCAATTGCAAATTCAATATATTTTTACATTATATAACAAAAAAATTCCATTCTATGTTAAGAATGGAATATAAATTTTCTATTTAATATTGAGTTTTGATTTATTTATTATTTAACTTTCTTTTGACTGTAAGTGAGAGACGTAATCTTATCGTTATTATCACCGAATTTTATTTCAGATAATAAATTATCATCAACTAAAATGCTGTTTGATTTATCATCAAGAATCGAATCCAATTGATCTACGCTGTTGACTGCAAAATTATTATCTTCGGTGAACCAATGTTCCTCAACGAAGTCCTTAGATCTCGAATTTGAAATATTTGTTGTCGGAGTTTTTTCGGAATCTTCATTATCTCGCTCTTCAAAGTAACGGCTACCATAAATGGTAGTCATAGAACCACCAGCAAGTTTTACTTTGATATTTTTGCTCGCCGCACCTTTTAACGTTACGTGAGTGTTTCCGTACCCTGATTTGGTATAAATAATTCTGTCTGAGCCGCTCATAGAATTATAGAGCGAACTGGAGGAATAAATACCAGTGAAGTTGATCGTATCGTTCGTTCCATAATTCGTTATGACGTTATAATCATCGTAATTTCCAAATTGGAATACATCACCGTGAGATGACGAAGTATTATTACTACCGGTGAGGGTATCATTGCCAGAGCCGCCATTAAGAGTAACATTCCAAGCATTGCTTCCTGCGTTGATAGAATCATTACCATAGCCG
>JAFUTM010000352.1 GCA_017484235.1 Selenomonadaceae bacterium | reverse complement strand
TGTTTATCCATGTAAATATTTTCTTGAGGCACTCCAAAATCAATCAGAGCAATACGTTGTCTATCTTCGTTTTGTTGTTTGCTTGATACTCTAATGTATCCATAAAAACTGTTTTGCATAAGTGATCCTCCATTTTTTAATGATATCTAAAATAAATTAAATTATAATGCACATTCTATTTTAATATTGGAGAGTTATCACTAATGCAATAAAAAATCTCCTATCGTTTTATCTTTTATGGATAAAAATAGGAGTTTTTTGTAATGAATATTTAATTTATATTTATTTTTGACAGACGAAGCCGGCAAATGATTTTATGTTAGTAATTTTGACGCGGCTGTATATCTTACATAACAACTCATTTAAACTTTCAATTGTCTCATAAGGCGGAGTAAAATAATTAAAACGCTCACAAAAATGTTTAACAAAATAGTCCAGCCATTTATTTTTACCTTTAACATACATACAACCGCAGAACGTGCCGCCATATTTTAATACTCTGTGAGTTTCATTATATGCCGCCTGCTTATCAGTAAATACGTGAAAACCGTTGATAGATAAAACTATATCAAAGTATTCTGAATCAAAGGGCAAGTTTCCAACGTCGCCCTGTAGGAAGGTTATATTATTTAATCTCTGATTCTTAGCATTGTTACGCGCAGCGTTAAGCATCTTATCTGAATAATCCATACTGATAATGTCTGCATCTGGTAAATTTTGATAGACTGGCAAAGATAATACACCCGTACCTATTGGTATTTCAAGCAGTCGTCCATTGAAATTGTCTGGTATACCGTCAAACGCCTGATTTAAGAATTTAGAATAATCTTCATCTGACAACTGCCACAGATATTTCATTGCAAAATGTCCGAATAAACCCGAATTGGTCATCATTTCATCATATAAATCTGATAAAAAGCCAACTTGCTGATAAGCATTTAATACTTTGTCATCTCTATCTAAAATGATATATAACAGTCCTTTATCAATTAATTTTTACTTTGACTTACATAACTGCGCTGATTTTCAGGAATTTCATTCCATTCAACATCATTTATCGAAATATTATTTTTCAACGCATACGCCGCTGCAATTCCAGCCGCTTCGCCCATACTCATGCACGTCGGCTGTATTCTAAATGAGGCCTGCGCCGCGAAACTACCGCTTGCACAACGCCCGACAACTGCCAAGTTATCAATTTCATTTGTCACAAGTGCACGAAATGGAATTTCATAAAATTCTCCTTTTTTTAATTTTTTGCTGAAGTCAAGCGTTGTGTCGTGAATATCAATCGGATAAGCTGTGCGACAAACTGCGTCAGAAAATTTATGCGCCTCAAAATAATCTGTGTCGGTCATATAATATTTTCCAATAATGCGCCAAGATTCACGAACGCCAATTAAATTTGCCTCGCGACTGATAAAAGCGTTTTCAAATCCCGGAATATTTTTTATGAAAAATTTCGCAAGCCGACGCATCATTTTTCTGCCGAAAGAAATTGCTTTGCTGTAAGAAATTGTATCGGTCGAACTAAATTCAAGTGGCGGCATTTCGGGGCAATTCATCGACATTGTATTTGGTTTACCCAAAATCGTGAAAACTTGAATGTACAAAATATCATCTTGCGTCAATTCACCGCTCGCAACTCCTTTGTTGAAAATTTCTTCGGTTTTTTTCCATTTCGCAAATTCAAAAAATGGTGCCGGCAACACATTCCAAGTATCTTTGAGTTTTTTTGTAAAAAAGTTGCGAACTTTCCTTTCATCTATTCCGCTCATTTCAAAGCGAAAACTCATTGGCTGATTGCGTCCAGTTTTATTTGAACCTTTTTCGACAGGAACACCTGCAAATCTTGACAAAATTGCATCGCCGCTACCGTCAATAAAAATTTTCGCGTCAATTTTAAAAATTCCCTCGATAGTCTGAACAATGCAAGAAGTGATTTTTTTATTTTCAGTAATTGCTCCGATTAGTGAAGTATTGTATAAAATGTCAACGCCATATTCTTCACAAAGTTCGTCATAAATTTCCGCCAAAAGTTCAGGAATATAAAGACCTCTGCCGCCGCCATAGTAATTTTCTGTTTCAAAATTCGGTACAGGCTCTTTAACGCCGTGATTTTTCATTCGCAAATTTAATTCGTTAATGTATGGCGTATCACTGTCATAAGCAAAAGTCGGCATACAAGGATAAACGCAGCCCAAAGTTTGAAGTCCGCCGAGAGAAATTCCTTTTTCAATCAAAATAACTTTTAAGCCGTTTTTCGCCGCTGTAATCGCCGCAGCAGTACCTGCAGGCCCGCCGCCACAGACACAAACATCAGCACTCATTAAAGTTGGAATGTTCGCACCTTCAAAATTAAAATGCTTTTCAATATTTGTTGACGCTTCGACTTTTTTTGTTGAGTCAACATTTCCACTAAAAAACGCGCCTGCAGTTAAACCTGCCAGCTTCATAAAATCGCGGCGTGAAATCGGAATGTCAAATCTTTGTTCCATAAATCGTTTCCTCCAGTTATGATGTACAGATGTATTAATGTAATATTCACAAATATCTCACAATCACGCCATTAGAAAAACGCATACATCAACAGCCGCATCAATATCATCTAAATTATATTGCATAACATTATTAACGCTTTCTATGGTTTTACTTGTAAATAGAGTAACAACATCTTCGCTAATTAACGGCTCACCTATACCACGATAAAGTGAAATAGCAGGGCAAGTGCCGTGCGTTCGGCTTTCCGTTAAGATTAAATCAACGTTGTCCATTTTATTTGTAATTTGTTCAAATTCAATCCGCGAATCCGTCTTTTGTATCATAAACCAGCCATTCGGCGATACAACAGCGACCGACTGAGCTCCAGCCATCTGAAATCGAAAGCTGTCTTTACCTTCAACATCTAAGTTAAAACCGTGTGCGTCACTCTTTACGACACCAACTTTTATATTTAAGTCTGACAGTCGAGGAATCAGTCGCTCAATAAAAGTAGTTTTACCTGTTCCAGATGACGGCGCAATTATTGATATAATTGGAGTTTTTCTATTAGCATTTGCAATTCGTCCACGTGCCAGCCTTAAATCTGCCGGCATATTAACATTGAAAAAAACATCGGTTGATAATTCTACAAATTTGTAAGGCACTTTTTCAATTACAATTTTTAATTTACGTTGATTATTTATTATTGATTGACAAAAATTTTCAGCCATTGATTTATGGTAAAATGCAGCTAAAGGTTGTTGACGCCCATTTATTGAAGGCAATACCACTTTTAAATCGTCATTCAAATATTTTATAAGTGTTTCGACTTTCTCAAATTTAAAAAACGGCATATCACAAGAAACCGCCAACGCCCATTCTGTTGTAATGCGTCGAAGACCTTCTGCCAGTCCAGATATTGGGCCAGCTTTTTTTGTTTTGTCAGTCACTATCACAGCATTATATTTTAATGCCAACTGTTCAATAAAAGGCAGACTTTCTTCAACACATAAAAATATTTGGACAAAGTTTTGGTTTACTGCTTTAATCAAAATACTTTCAAGCAATCCGATTCTACCAATAGAAATGAGGCGTTTATCCTGCTGCATACGAGAACTTTGACCACCAGCTATTATTAATAAGCTCACATTTGAAAAATCTTTGTCCATTTACAATCTCCAATTGTTTAGCAGCTTTGCCGCATTTAGCCCTAAAATTTTATTCTGTTCATCATCAGAAATCGGCAGACGCTTTATAAAATTAATTGATTCAGATTGTGAACTCCAAGGGCTGTCTGTTCCAAAAATTATTCGGTCGGCTCCAAATTTCTTTAAGACTGTCATAAATTGAGCTTCATTCATCAAAGCAAGGTCATTAGTATTCCATTGACTATCTGGACGAGGTGTAATAAATCCAGTTGAAAACGCCGTGTCAATATAAACATTCGTATCAGATAAATATTTAGGCACTTCATTCCAGTTTCGCCAGCCGCCCATATGTGCCAGAACAAAATTAAAACTGCCGACCTCATCAATAACGTGACGCGCCATCTGCGGTGAGCAGTGAATAACGCCAGGAAACCCTATATCAAGTCCAGCGTGTGTTATGACCGTTAAACCTAACTCAGCCGCCCGATTAAAAATTCTCAGATATTTTATATCGTCAAGGTCCGTATCTTGATAAACTGGGTGAACTTTAATGCCCATAAATCCAAGACTTTTGATACGGTTTAACTCAGCAGTATAATTAGTATAATCTGGGTGGATACAACCAAACGATATTATTTTATCGCCATTAAATTTTTCATTGAGCGCAGCAGATACATCATTGACTTTTTCAACTTGAGGTGTATTTGTTGCAACCGGCAAAATAACCGATAAATCAACACCTGATGAAGACATAGAATTTATTAAGCCGTTTAAAGTACCGTCAGTAAAAGCCACAGAACGACTCGTCCGACTCAATTTGTCAATGACACCTGCCGCCATTTTATCTGGAAAAATATGTGTATGAATATCAATTATCATAAAATTATCCTTTATCATATAATTAAATAAACTTATCGCATTATAACAAAAATTTTTATTTAATGCAATGACTTTTGTTATTGAGAATTTTTATAAATTAGAAATTAAAAACAGCACCGACACTGCTTATTAATTTACAACGTCGATGCTGTTTTTATTATTTATTTATTGCGATTAAGTTTCTAAATTATTCGCCAACGCTTCTGTTGAGGAGAGGTTTACGCTCATAAACTGCATTTTTGCCGAGTTCTTCTTCAATGCGAATGAGCTGGTTGTACTTAGCCATACGGTCGGTGCGGCTCAGTGAACCGGTCTTGATCTGACCGCTGTTGGTTGCAACTGCGATATCAGCAATAGTAGCATCTTCAGTTTCGCCGGAACGATGTGAGGTAACGGTGGTGTAGTTGTGACGATGTGCCATTTCGATTGCTTCGAGAGTCTCAGTGAGTGAACCGATCTGGTTGACTTTGAT
>JAFUTM010000351.1 GCA_017484235.1 Selenomonadaceae bacterium | reverse complement strand
TTATCCTGAACACTATGACGACGTTGAGAGTCGTGAGGCTCTATTACTGGATACGCGCCTTGCCTTGAGAAAAATCTTAACTGAATCAAATCAAGGATATGTTTATTCTTTCTGGCCGGACGTGTTGACGTTGAAGGAAATTGGCGATCCGCGAGATATCGCAATTTATTTTAGACTTTGGGACGACAACGGCACTTTACAGGCGAAAAATATTATTGTTCAATGCCGCCAAAATACAAATTATAAAATCGTTCGTTATGCGGCACATCCATTCTTCCTGCAAGGTTACACGCTTTGCGCTAATGGAGAAAATACTTTTTACACGAAAAACAAAGAATTTCAAAAAAATCTTCATCGTGGTTATATTGGTTTTGAATCTGACTCGCAAAATTTTTTGTATACGCTGCATTATGTTTTGCACGAGTTGAAGTGGTCTATTCCTTATTACAAGCACGTCATAACTCCTCTTCCGTTTACGGAGATTGCAGAACGCGAAGATAAAGATATCTTGTTGTCAATTCGTCAATCGTTGGCACACCTCGAAATTAACGGACCAAATACAATTATTGCCGGCTTGCCTGACGGACGAATGATGACTTGCTGTGACTCTAAAAAATTACGTCCGGTAGTTGTTGGCGGCGATGATACAACTGTTGCAATTTCTTCCGAAGTTTGTGGAATAAATGAAATTCTGCCCGATAGAAATATGGAAGCCGACATTTATCCAAATGAACGTGAAGTTGTCGTAATTGATAATGATTTGAAGGTGATGAGATGGAAACAATAAAAGTTCAAGATATAGCGGTTAATGATTTGCCGTGGAAAATTGAATATGACGCCAATCGCTGTACAATGTGTGGCAGCTGCGTTGCCTCTTGCACTTTCAGAGCAATTAAAGTTGAGGTCCAGCGCAAGTCCATAACTATTTCTGAAGCAGATCGACCTGAGCCAATTCATCAGCAATGTGCAATTCCTGTTATAAAACAAGTTGCCAGCATTGAAAATGTCTGTCGCGGCTGTGGAATGTGTGAGAGAGTCTGCCCTAACAATGCGATTCGTGCTGTGAGGAATCCTGATAACCGCAGGAATCTGCTTTCACGCGATCACGGACCAATAAAGCGCGGCGGACGTACCAACTTAAATTCACAAAGGACACTTGATAAAATTATAGTCGGCAGAATTTCACAGATGACGGACCCTTCGCTTGATTCGGTACGCCATACTTTTGATATTCGCTCACCTCTTGGACGTGTCCTTTCGGCTAAAGAATTGCCTTTTCAAATGGCAGACGGCAAATTAGTTATGACGAAAAAAACGCCGCCTGTCCGTTGGATTTATCCGCTGATTTTTTCAGATATGTCAATTGGTGCATTATCGACCAGAGCGTGGGAAGCTGTGGCAATGGCAGCAGCTTATTTGAATGAACGCTGCGATCTGCCCGTCAGAATGAGTTCCGGCGAAGGCGGAATGCCTGTAAAACTCATGGAGTCGGACTATTTGAAATATTTTATAATTCAAATCGCGTCAGGACATTTTGGTTGGAATAGAATTATAAAAGCTATGCCGAAAATGAAAGTCGATCCTGCCGGCATTTTAAT
>JAFUTM010000350.1 GCA_017484235.1 Selenomonadaceae bacterium | reverse complement strand
GTATTGTAGATTTTAAAATCGGTGATTCCGCGATCTTTAAGGTGTTTCAAAGTGACCTCGTCAGGCTGAATGTAGCTGGTCTTTGCGCCCATCTCAGTCGTCATATTGCACATTGCCATTCGTTCAGAAATTGTTAAATCTTTCAATACTGGACCAGAGAACTCAACGGCTTTGTAAACGCCATAGTCCGCTTTCAAGTCACCAATGATATGAAGTATCACATCTTTAGCGTAGACGCCCTTTTGGAGTTTGCCAACAAGATTAATTCTGATTATTTCTGGCACCTTAAACCAGAGCTTACCAGTTGCAAGAATGATTGCAAGGTCAGTGGCACCAACGCCTGTGCCGAACGATCCAAATGCACCGTGAGTCGTCGTATGTGAATCGGTGATAACAACAATTTTGCCAGGACGAGAGAAGCCATAGTCAGCCATAAGTTGATGACAGACACCTTCGTTAATTTCCATAACACGACTAATGCCTTGCTCACTTGCAAAAGCGCGAAACTTTTTATGATTATCGGCCTGTTTCTCGGTTGCGCAGGGTGCATAGTGGTCAAAGAATATTATAACGTTGTCTGGTGCGGCCACCTTCTTGCCGCCCATTTCATAGAACGATTTTACTGTTTGATAGTATAAATCATTAATTCCAGCATAGTCCACAGTGCAGTTGACAATCTCACCAGCGTGAACGGAATCTTTGCCGGATTTCTCAGCTAATAATTTTTCAATCGCGTGCATAAATATTCACTGCCCCTTCACGGATTGATATAATATTCATTTTTTTATATTTTATATTGTTCAATTCATAACGTAACAACGTCAGTTTGCTTTATTCATTTCATTCCGTTATCTCAATTTGATTGCCCTCAATATCAACAATGCAGCTTTCATAATAGCCGTCACCAGTTGTTCGCGGTCCGCTGATTACTTCGTAGCCGTCGGCTTTAAGGTTAGAAGTCAGCTCATCGACTTTATCTTTACTGCCAACACTAAACGCAATGTGAATGAAGCCTGTGCGGTTAATTGCCTTATCCTCATCGGTCATTTCGGATTTGTGCATAATCTCCAGTCTTGCCTCACCGTCGAATGACAGGAAATATGAACGAAACTTTTTAGTTGGATTGTGATAGCCGTCATTTGATTTTGCACCAAAATATTTAATGAAAAATTCGCGTGCTCTTTCAAGGTCGTTGACATACATCGCAATATGTTCAATCTTCAAATATATCACTCCAAATAATAATTAAATATCTTTAGGATTCACAAATCCAATTTATAATAACAAACATCTGGCAGTGGATTATGATAGTAAGCCTCTATCTTTTTAAAGCCAAAACTTTCATACATTCGACAAGCCGCCTCAAGAGTAGACAGCGTATCAAGGTAAATGGCATTGTAATTGAGCTTTTTGGATTCGTCTATGGCGTGCTGCAATAGAAGCTTTCCAATGTGAAATCCTCTGAACTTTTTACGGACATACAACCGTTTAAACTCGCAGTTTCTATCATTCGACATCTTATGAAAAGCTATACAGCCGGCTGCCTCGTCATTGTTCAAGGCGATGTAGATTTTATCGTAAATTTTAACAATTTCTTCTGCCGTTTCATCAGTCGGTTGAAAAGATATGTCAACTTTCAATTCGTCTTTATATTCTTGAAATAACTTAATTACTTCGTCAATGTGATTTTGACCCGATACAATCTCAATATTTGACATTAACGTGTTCCCTTAAATTAATAAATATTCAACTAATCAATCAACACGCTGCCGACTTTGTGAAGGTTCTGTTCTTCCGCCAGCAGATCAAAGTGAAGCGTTGCCCAATCCGTGAGGTAAATGTCTTCGTCTCCCTCTTTGTTGTAAGTTTTGATATAAGAGTGACACTCATCACAAACATCTATGCGCATTTCAGATTCAGACTCAATTTCCAAAATGTGCATTTTTTCAAGGTCTTCATTATCGCAATATGTACAGCCGAGACGATTCCAACGCCACATCGTGCTGCAGCCGCCGCATTTCAGATAACGTGCGCGGCCTTCCATTTGTTTGCGAAGCTGCGCCAATACTGGCTTGCGTCCACACACCGGACAATAATTTTTAAGCCACTTCTCCCAAACGTCCGATGACTTTAATTCTTTTGGAATCAACCTATCAATAATCGCCCATTTAATCAATCGCTCAAGAGTTTCATTAATTTTCATATTGAGAGATTGTATAACTTGTGGCGATAATTTAGTCATAGCCTCAGTAACACGACTTTTTATATCTTCGTGCTGCAATAAAGGAAGGCCTTCTTTGACAAGTACTTTGCACTCATCAATCGTAGGAAATTCAATCGGCTCTATAAAACTGACTGCGTTGTCAATTGACTGATAAAGTTTAGCATGCTCTTTCAAAAATGAATGACTTTCGACATAATTCCTAATTCCTATTTCATCATTCATAATTAACTACGCTTTCTTAATGTTGATCAAACACGCCTTAAATTCT
>JAFUTM010000349.1 GCA_017484235.1 Selenomonadaceae bacterium | reverse complement strand
GTCCTTCATCGAGCAGATGAAATCTCACAGGAAATTTTACACTAACTTGATATTTTAAAGGTAAATTCGGCAGAACATTTCTCCTGCAGCATTGGCATCGGAACAGATGCTACCGGCTACGACTTTAATAATCTTTATTTACTGGCTGACAAAGCACTTTATGAGTCAAAAGAACGAGGCAAAGCCTGTTACGTCAGATATTCTTCTGCAGATACAATAAATGATTGAGCATACATATTTATAAGATCAATATAATTAAAATGAGGTGTTGTATTTATGAGTATAAAAAAGAGCTGACGATTAATTTAAGTCAGCTCCATTTTATTAATTTATAAATGTTAATTTATTTGTTTTCTTCGCCAAACCATTTAGCAAAGATTTTATCATATTCACCGTTTTCTTTGAGCTTTTTGAGGCCTTCATTAATTAATTGTTGTACCTCAGTGTTATTTTTAGCTATAGCAATGCCATACTCTTCTGCAGTCAAACGATCTGGCAGTACCATAAGGCCGGTAATCGCTTCTTTTTTTATAAAATAATCATTAACTGGACGGTCATTGATAACAGCATCTACACCATTGGTTTTGAGCTCCATGAAGCAGTCAGCCGGTGTATTAAATTCTCTGACCTCAGCATTAGGAATCTTTTTTGCTTCAGTTGCAGAGGTCGTGCCAATCTGTACAGCAATACGTTTGCCTTCAAGGTCGCCAAAAGTCTTGATAGATGTTTCGTCTGATCTGACAACCATAGTTAAACCGGACTGATAATAAGGCTCTGAAAATGCAACTTTCTGCTTGCGTTCTTCAGTAATGGTCATACCGGAAATAATCACGTCAATATTTTTTGCTTCAAGTGCCGGAATCAAGCCGTCAAATCCGATGTTACTAATTTCGACTTCTTTGCCCATTTCTTTACCGATTGCACGAATGAGGTCCATATCAAAGCCCTGATAATCTTTTTGACTTTCATCTTGAAATTCAAATGGAGCAAAATCAATCGTAGATCCAACCCTCAATTTGTTAGAATCATTATTTTTGTTATCACTCGCTGCATTGTCACCGCCACCGCAGCCAGTCATTGTAAAGATTGCAGCTGTTGAAACTGCAACGGCCGCAATAAGTTTCTTTGCCTTAGTAAAAGTAAACATAATAAAACCTCTTTCATAATAAAATAAATATTAAAATTAAATCTAATAACAAAGATAAAGTCCGAGAAAACTCGGACTCATTTAATATTAAAAACAATAAATCTATCTAATAACGACGATCTATTTAATTAAGCACTGCGTCTCGGTGGACGGTGCTTGCTGAAGCAGTCACGGCAGTAAACCGGACGATCATTTCTCGGTTCAAAAGGAACTTCTGTTTCTTTGCCGCAGTCAGCACAGGTGACTGTAAACATCTGACGATTCTCAGCACCATCGCGCGTGCGACGGCGCTTGTCGCGGCAGTCACGGCAGCGAGTAGGTTCATTCTCAAAACCTTTCTCCGCATAAAATTCCTGTTCGCCTGCAGTAAAGAGAAACTCCTTACCACAGTCTTTGCATACGATTGTCTTGTCTTCAAAAGCCATTAAAAAAACTCCTTATACAATTAAAAACTTTCACATACCGTGTTTTCACGATACAAAAGTATTATAACACAGTTTTCAAAAAAATCAAGAAAATTATAACTAAATTTTTTAATATTGCCACATTTGATTTTTTAGGTTATTATACAATAAAAAAGCTGTATTCCACAGAGGAAACACAGCTATATATTACTCACATTTAATAATTAACTACATCACCAACATTTTATTATTTAAGTACGTATACTTTAACCATTCTGCGACCAAAATCCATACATTCAGAATAACTTTCCATACATAAATCTATTTTATAACCTTTAATTGCGCCGCCAGTGTCAGCTGCAAGAGCTTCGCCATAACCAGGAATGTAAACTCTGGTTCCAAGTGGAATGACTCGCGGATCAACTGCAACGATACCATAAGTTGCCGGTATACCCATTGCCGTTAAACCTTCAGGGCTGCCGTCAGTTGGAAGGTAAGCCGTTGCTTCCATTGATATAACGTCCGCATATTGTAAGCTGTAATCTTCTTCGAGTTTGGTAACATCTTCGCCTTCATCAACATTCGCAATTTCGTTTACGGTTTCTGTTGCATTATAAGTTCCACTTTCTGGAACAACTGCGCTGGACTCATTACTATTAACATTTTGCATATATGCAGTATCTTCAACTCTTTCAAGAGTGTTATTTACAACTTCAGCAAGTAACTGTTTTTGTTCATTGCTATCTGATATTGTCAGTGAGCCAGAATCAGAAATCGTAACACCAGATGGAACATATCGGCTTTCCTCAGCAATAAGCTGTTTCATATCATCTGAAGGTACCATTCCTGGGATTGCTTCCACTACTGCTGGTTCTGCAGTCGGCAGCGTCTCCGTTGTCTGAGCCGTAAAACCTGTATTTAAAACGGTGAACGCTGATAGTAAGAGAAGAACGCCATATTTCTTTTCGGAATTGCCAACTTTACCAGAAAATTTAACATTTTTAAAATTATTTTTCAAATTATTTTTTAAACTTCTTTTCAAATTCATTAAACTCATACTAATAACGAAACCTTCTTTCATCAATTAGCGATTTATCAAAGATTACCGACATCTTGATAAATTACTTGACTTTAAAATATTGTATAAATATGATCAATTTAAATTTCTACTTTTTTAAAACATTTGAATTAACTTTCAACAAGAACTATTATGCCATATATTTATGAAATTGTACTGAAAAACAAAAAATTTTAATTCTGGCATAAAAAATCGCATAAATGGCGGGTGAATAAGACTTTGATTGATAAAAAAATCACTTACTTTTTACTTGGGCGTGCAATGTTCGCATTAACGGTAACATTATTACTGCCAATACTGTATGCATTATCCATTCAGAAATATGAATATATAATAATTTTTGGAGCAGTATTATCAGTATCATTAATTATAAGTTTAGTACTTACGTATTACGGTAAAGATCATCGAAATCGTGTACAAGTTGGCGAATCTGCATTTGTAATTATTTTAATCTGGATATTTCCAGCTCTAGTCGGCGCAATTCCGTTTGTTGCAATGCAGTGTCTATCGCCGATTGATGCGATTTTAGAAACTGTTTCAGATTTAACTTCTGCCAGTGTTTCATTTTTGCCTGTGCAGTCGCCATATATATTGATACTCTGGCAGAGTGCACTT
>JAFUTM010000035.1 GCA_017484235.1 Selenomonadaceae bacterium | reverse complement strand
TGCTCAGTTTAAATCTCGGTCTGATAAATCTGCTTCCGGTTCCGGCACTTGACGGCGGCCATTTCGTAACATTGCTGCTCGAAGCCGTTAGAGGTAAGCCACTCAGCCCAAAGGCCATTATATATACTCAAAGAGTTGGCGTCGCGCTTTTAATTTTGTTAATGATATTCGCAACGAAAAATGATATAGTCCGCGTCTTCTTCAGTTAATATTTCAATAATATTGAACAAACTAAAAACCCTCTGTGATAATCGCAGAAGGTTTTTATATTTGGTAATTTGGTATTTAAATTATATTATCTCTTCATATTGACGAGAGTTTCGAGCATTTCATCACCAACGTTGATAATCTTTGAGTTGGCCTGGAATCCGCGCTGAGTGATAATCATCTCAGAGAATTCATTTGCGAGGTCAACGTTGGACATTTCAAGCGCGGACGGAGTAATTGACAAGCCCAATGAGGAGACTGTCTGAACATTAGCACTACCAGAGTTGTTAGATTCCTGATACATACTGTTTCCAGTTTTAGTCAGACCGGACGGATTAGTAAACTGTGCAACGGCGACCTGCGCCTCAAATCGTCGCTGCCCGTTAGTGTAAGTACCAGTCACAACGCCTACCGTATCAATCGACACACTCGACAAGTATCCTGCCGCATTTCCGTCAGCCGACGGGTGGACGTTGGAATCATTGACAAATTTTTCACCGCGTGCATATTGTGTCAATTGGTCACCGGCAAAGTTGATAGATATACGATAGTCCTCTTCTTGTCCAGTGTCAGCATTAACTGTTTTCCTTACTAAGGTATCATCAGTATCAATATTGCCCGTGCCATCGTGGTGCATATAAGTCTGATTCATTGCGCCGTCTGGAGCGGTATAAATCAAGCTGAGTTTAATTGAGGTTACATCTGTATCATCTTCATATGTATCAAATGGACGAGTAACTGTCGTGTCTGTATGGCTCGCAACAATCTGAGCTGCAATTCCAGGTCGATTTTGATAATAACTTTCTACTGTTGTACCATCGTCAGAGAATCTTATAATAATCGGTGCCATCTGAGCTTTTGTTTTATCCGAAGAGGAAATCTGTGTTAATGTATAATCCGTTGTATCATTATCGTAAGTACCGGTGTCAGCAAGAGTAATCATCCAGACATTAGCAATTCTTGAATCACTGGCAATATCGCCTGCGTCTGTGTGTGTAGCAAGTCCTTGATTTTCCAATATTTCGTTTACAATGCGTAATGAGGTATCTCCGCCAGAGGCTCCGCCAAGTGCCTCATAGACCGTCGATTGATAAGTTACTCTTTCAATCAAAACAGGTATACTGTGCAAATCGCCCAGAGTATCATAAACGTCAATAACCGTTGATATCGGCATCGTATCGCCAACTCTGTATGTGCCGACGTTCGTTATAGCTGCACTTGTATCATTGTTGAAAGTCAACTGAACTGAATCACCGGTTCCTTTTACTGACTGACTGAGAGTGGTATCTGTTTGACCATTAATTTTGGTTATAACCTTATCGTTAGAGTCAAGATTGCCAACGAATGAGATTGACGTCGTACGAGCAGCTTCCATTGTCTTACCGGACGGAACAATAATATCAGTTGGCAATGAGTTTGTATTGAGTGAGCCGTCAACCGCGTTCCAGCCTTGAACTTTGAGACCGCTGCCAGGAAGTACATAATAACCGTCAGCATCAAACTCAAATGCACCGTCACGAGTATAATAAGTCTGGTCGCCATTCTTTACGACGAAGAGACCGTTGCCGCTGAGTGCAATATCGGTGTTCTTACCGGTCGACTGAGGTGAACCGTCAGTAAAAATTAAATCCATACTTGCAACTGAAACACCAAGACCGATCTGCTTAGGGTTAGTACCACCGATATTAGCAGTTGGTGAAGCTGCACCAGCCTGCGTTTGGCTGAGCATATCCGCAAAAGTCGTACGAGTCGACTTAAAACCTACTGTATTGATATTAGCAATATTATTGCCGATGTTATCCATACGAGTCTGATGAACCTTCAGACCTGAGACACCGGAAAACAGGGAACGCATCATAATAAATCACAACTCCTTCTTCACATTTCGGCATCATATCACTTATTTACGATTTGCCGAAAGGTCAGATTTTTATTTTTATGACGTTCCTTGTCAATAACATTGATTTCCATTCAATGATTCTGCGTCTGACCTTGATTGATTTTATATGAGATTTTGTTTTTAACTTTTACATTTACTATATCGTGATTTTTGCAGATTTACTTAAATCTTTTTTATGATAGTCAAAATAAAAAACGCTGTACATCGACAACGTTTTATGTTATAATGCTTTTGGTGCTGCAAAAGCGGCAGGCGGTCTAATCAATGACCTCAGAAATGAGGTGACCGATATGAGCAAACTCCTCTTTGTGATCATCACGATCATAATCATACTTCTGCTCACTAGCGGAAATGCCGCCTAAGCCTCACACACTTAGCCGGCGAATAACCTAACCAGTTTTACCACTATTCGTCAATATCCATGAGGTCGACCGCTTGTCGACAGTGCCCAAAACGCTCTGCTCTTAACAGGGCGTTTCGTTATTCATATTATAAGTCATAATAAGACGAATTGCAAGTGTTTGTCAAAATAAAAAACGCTGTACAATGACAACATTTTCTGATATAATACTTTTGATACCTAAGAAACGACAGGCGGTTTTAATCCACAGCCCCAGAAATGGGGTGATATTATGAGCAAGATCAAACTTACAGTGATCATTATCACTATCATCACGATCCTCGTGCTTACAACTAGCAAAGCCGCCTAAGACCCCACATCTTAGACGGCTGAAAATATTCAACCAAATTACTTAAAAGGGGCTAAAATCGTTTGTCAAGGTATCCGAAACGCTCTGCTGCTCTTAACAGGGCGTTTTGTTATTTTTATTATAAGTCATAATGAAACAAAATGCAAGAGTTTGTCAAAATAAAAAAACACTGTACAACGACAATGTTTTGTGTTAAAATGCATTTGACACCTAAACGGTAGGCGGTCAATCTTAGCCTCAGAGATGAGGTGACGCTTATGAAGATGAAGGTTGTTGTAGTCATTACGACTATCATCACAATACTCGTCTTAACGAGCAAAGTAGCCGCCTAAGGTTCCGACTTAGCGACTAAACTAATTTATTCGAGTACCAAGTATGTTTTGGGGCTGACCGTCTATACGGTGTTACGCCTTGCTTTACGGCAGGGCGTTTTGTTATTTTTATTATAAGCCATAATGAAACAAAATGCAAGTGTTTATTTAAATATTAACTTCTTGATATATGATATGAAAGTGTACTCAATCCAATTGATAGGTCTTCATTTACAAGATGAATATGATCAGGCACTATAATCTTTATCGGTGCAAAATTCCATATACCCTTAACGCCGGCATCAACTAATTGATCGGCTACAATTTGGGCCTGTCTTGCCGGCACAGTTATCACGCCGATATGAATTTCACGTTTCTTAACTATTAATTTTAAGTTTTTAATGTCAGATATTTTAACGCCGTGAACCGTTGATCCGATAATGCGCACATCTTTATCAAATAGCGCAGTCAACTTAAATCCAATAGAAGTAAAATTTTTATAATTGGCAAGGGCTCCGCCGAGATGTCCAACGCCAATAATCGCTATATTCCAGTGATAATTCAAGCCCAAAATTTTGCCGATTTCGTTAGCTAATTCTCTGGTATAGTAGCCCACGCCCTTCATACCGAACTGTCCAAATATGGCTAAATCCTTACGCACTTGCACCGGCATTATACTCAGTCTTTTACCTATTTCATCAGAAGAAATTATTTGAACACCATCTTCTTCTGCAAGACGCAAAGCTCTAAAATATAATGCCAGTCGTTCTATTGTTGCCCGTGAAGTTGTTGATTTCATCTTTGTTTACGCCTCCTGTTTGCCTCTTCTTCAGGTAAATATTCTATTGCCGCACCCAATGCCATAAGCAGCCACATCAGCATTGAGGTTGGTATATTAAAGAGTAAATCATCCGTTAAGCCGTTTAGTGCAATTGACAAAAATGCCAGTCCTATTCCAAATTTTATGCCATCTGCAATTTGTCGATTGTCGATTTTAGACATTTCATTCCAATTAAACTTAAATTTTTTATTATTATCCTCTTCATCATCGGTTTCGTCAAGAGTTGTATCGTTAGATTTGTTATTTAATCTACTGCTGGAATCTAAAGTAAATATTGTCGCCTTAGGTTGAGAATTTTCATTCGCCGAAGTGTCTTCTTCCTGTTCGGTCTCTTCCATATCCAAAGTAAATTTAGCCGCAGTATCTATAGTCGCTGCAGTTTTAGTATCTGTATCCACTGAGACCTCTGTATTATCAACATCATCTACAGGCTCGATAGTCTCAACCTTCTCAACAGATTCAACGGTTTCATCTTCAGTGTTAATCATTTTCGTATCGCTGTCAGTTAATGTTTCAGCTATTTTGTTTTCAGTATTTTCAATTTCATCATCATTATCAATGGAAACACTATCTATCATATCATTATTATGCTGTTTGTCAGTTTTCTTTTTAAGCGATACTTTTTTAACGAGTGAAACTTTTGGACTCGATGTCTTTTCTTCATTGGTATCATCAATATTATCGTCAGTGCCATTATTTATATCATATTTATCATCGCCGTTAAACGATATCCAATTCATAAATTTTTCGGATTCGTCTGCCATCTTATCGGTTATATTTTCCTTTAGGCCAATGAGACGATCCAACCTGCCGCTTTCAATTAAATATTTATTTTTTACTTCATCTTTAACGGAGGTCAGTTTATTTTTAACTTCAATATCAGTCAGCCGTCCAAGTTGATTTAAAAACTTTTCTTTAAGGGCAGTGAACTTCTCATTTTGACCAAGCTCCATTGTCATTAACATAGTACCAAAAAATGCCCAGAAGAACGCCATTGCACCGACGATTCCAATTTCTGCTGCATAGTGAAGATAAATATTGTGCGCGTGATAAATCAACACATTTGCACCTTTGAGATAATAATCATAATGAGGATAAACTGATAAAAATGCGCCCCAGCCGATTCCAATAAACGGGTGATCCGCAATCATTGCAATTGTGCTTACCCATATACCAACGCGCAGCCCTTGAGAGCTGTCAGTCAATTCAAATATAGAAGTTAGCCGCTCGACAAAGGCGTCATTATAATAGAATAGTCCGGCAGTCACGAGAATAAAAAACACTAAAATGCGCCAATCTTGAATTACTCCATAAACTATAAAAATCATTAAAATTGTAAAGTAGGCACCTCTTGAATAGGTCATCGCAAGACAAGCTGACAACATAACAATTGCAATTATCATCGCCAGCTTTTGAGTACGTCCGCTTACTTTTGCCAGCACTCCGAGTGCCAGACATATGAATACATCTAAATAGCCGGCTAATACATTTGGATTTTCGAGTGTGGAGAATACACGATTGCGCAGCTCTGGAAATTTTTCAGGGTCTACCCACTTCATATCAACTGTATCAATTCCGAATATATATTGAAAATAGCCCCATAATACCACCAGCAATGCGGAAAACGACAATGCTTTAACCAGGCTTTTCATCTGTTCCTGCGTTCGTATGTTCTGACCAATTAAAATATACGTCAGTCCGTAAATGCCGACAAATGCAAAGAAATGATATATCAGTGGAAAATCTCTGGCGGATGAACAAAAGACAGAGATTGCACTAATAAAGGCGAATAATGCAACCGGCACATCAAATGGCAGGCTTCGCATCTTAAATTTCGTGTCAATTTGCAAGCGCAGAAACCAGGTTACCGTTCCAAATAATACAGCGGCAGCGGCAAGGCTTGGATACAGTGCTATAAAAAATCCTTCGGCAATGATTGCACGCATTGTCCATTTCTCCAGCTTTTTAATTCGCTGCCGTCGAACAAATACGTTTACTCGATTCATATAATATTCTCCAATCAAATTTATGATAAATTAGGTTAATTATCAATTAGAAAAATTAATCAACATGTTTCTAATATTGCCAATTAAATACAATGAGCCAGCGGCAATTAAAAGTTCAGAATCACTATTGATGAATTTATGAAAAGCCTCAGCATTATCATCAATTGCTATCGCGTCAATGGATTTATCTTTCAGACGATTAACAATATCTTCAGGCTCTGCTGCCCGCACTGAGTTAGGTTTAGTAACAATTACAAAATCTTGCTCAGTAAATAAATTGTCAATCATAACATCAATATCTTTATCTTTAAGCACGCCAAACAGAAAAGTTCGCCGGCCAGTTGGAAATTCTTTATCGAGACTCATTCTTAATGCTGCAGTACCTGCACCGTTATGAGCACCGTCAATTACAATCTGCTTGCCATTGACCTTAAATATTTCAAACCGACCAGCCCACTTAGTATGCATTAAAGCGTCAGTTGTAATGTCCGGCGTAATTCTGTAATCCATAAGTATCTGAGCCGCTAACATTGCAAGCATAGCATTTGTCATTTGATATGCGCCTTTCAATGACATTGGAATGTTGACAGCTTCTATAACGTTTTCACTATCAATATCATAAACTTCAGCGTCAACCGCTTCGGCGGCGTCGTGAATTATGTCTAATGCCTCACCAGCTGCCGCAGTCACAACCGTAACTCCAGGTTTAATAATTCCAGCTTTGTGCATCGCAATTCCGCGCAAGTCACCGCCGCACTTATCAGCGTGGTCATTTGCAACGTTAGTGATGACACAGACTTCCGGCGTTATTACATTAGTCGAATCCAGCAGACCACCGAGACCGACCTCAATAACGGCGTATTCAACTTTCTTGTCGGCAAAATATTTAAACGCCATTGCCGTCAAAACTTCAAACTCAGTTGGACTTTCATAACCGGAATCTGTCATAATCGAAATGCAAGTTTTAACCTGTTCAACTAATTTTGCAAAGTCGTCTTCACTTATATCAATGCCGTCAACTTTTATGCGCTCACAATAACTCATAAGATGCGGCGAAGTAAACATTCCAGCTTTAATATTCGCGTCTTTCAAAATCTGCGATAAAAATGCACAGACGCTGCCCTTACCGTTAGTGCCGGTTACGTGGATAGTCTTATATTTTTTATGCGGCTGATCCAGCAGCTCCAGCAGTCGTGTGATTCTCTTCAGACCAGGTTTTATTCCAAACGTCATTAAATTTTCAAGATATTCTATTGATTCGTTATACGTCATTTGTCACATTCCTTATTTAGTCATTATACCAAAACTCAGATTCAGAGTTAAAATTTTTTATCGGCTTGTCGGAATTTTTAACATCTTCCTCTGATTTAGTATTCAATTTATTATAACACTTAATATCATTATTGCAATGGATATGCCTTAAAATTGTTTGAGCATCTTCTGATTTAAGTATCTCATTAACTTTGCCATAGAGCACAAAATGTTCCGTATAAGAACAAAAGATTTTAGCCGTATCGCGATTCGCCTCAACAAACATTTTATCGAGGTGCAGAATCGACTGAACATATTTATAAAGCGCAATCTTAAATGGCAGACAATTTTTATTGAGGTCATACTCTTTACGAATAGGCTTGCCTTCACCAAGCGGCAGAATTGGCAGATTACTCAGCCGTCGATTAAATTCGTCGCTGCTCTCGTAGTCGTATTTAGACCAGCAGATTGCGATCATCTGAATTACATTTCCATTCTGACTCTGCAGATAAATATTATCATAGTCACAGTACACTTTACCATTAAATACTTTTAGGCCAACGACAATTTTGCCATCAATAAAATCTTCATCTGTCGGCTCCATTTTCGCCACGAATGCATTGATATCTGAAAACTGAACTTTATCTTTATGTTCAATATGAAACATTGGGAAGATTAATCCTGTGTAAGCGTCCTGTTCACGTTTATCAAGTATTCCATAGCCGATGTGATGAAGCGGCAGATTTTGTATCCTCTGTGCATATTCATCGGCTGTCTCAAAAACATCTTGTACCAGCTCGTCAGTGGATTCATTATCAAAATTTAACTCGTCTTCCTCAATGTCCAGAGGATTTACATCAATACCAAGATTTTTAATCGCATCGCGTTTAGATTTTAATTTATCGGCGTCGGTCTGGTATTTTTGTACAATTTCTATATCGTCATCATTAAAATCAGAAGCAGTATAAATCTTTTTATCGTGGGCAACCGCAAGCCAGACGACAATCTCAAACAGAGAATTTAACCCGTTGTCAATCTCAGCCTCTGTGATTTCGTTGCCGTGAGAATCCTTATTACCAACTATTCGGACTATGTGGAAGTGTTCAATTAAGTTTTGAGGCAGAATCTTTTTATCTGAAAGCTCGCCAATCCGGTCAAATAAATGCTTCTTCGTTGCGCCGAATTGACGAACAATTATTTCAAGAACCTGCCGCGCTTTATTCATATTGCGATTTGTCTCGGCTTCGCTGCAGAGTTTATACAAGTCTTCATAATCTGATTTTAGAAATTCAAACCTGTTCAATTATACCACATCTTTCATTTTTAAGTGTATTTTATAACTTATTAAAAGATAAATAAACAATTATTTTTTATAAATAAGTATTTAATCAATCCAATAAAGTAATATCATTTTGCAAAAAGCCCAAGTCATAAATTTGCGGCAGAAGTTTATCGCCAAGCGCTTTCATTGCTGATTGAAAATTGCTATTTAGTTTATCATCAAGTAAATTAGCGTCATTGAGTGACATTCTTATTTGGTACCAGCCAGCGTCCCAAGTATCAATTTTAAATTTTGGGCGGTTGAGCTGGTTTAATTTTGCGTAAAAATCCTTATAAATCAGTACCCCCCCCCCTATAACTTTTATTGATTCTTGTGAGAGGATATCATTATTATTTTTTATCCACCTTGCAGCGAAGCGATCATCATTTCTAATTGAAGCTAATTGGATTGATTGCCTAATATCAGCGTCACTGCAATACCAAGTATCAACTACTGAAAGTAGGAATGGATAAAAATTATTTTTAATTTGATAAATGCTGCCTTCGTATTCGACGTTGCTAATGGCGGCGGTGTTATTGGAATTACTAAAGAGCGACCATATAACAGCGTCCGTGATAAATTCTCGCGGCAATTCTTTAGTCGGCTGCATAAATTGATCTCGATCATTGAGCCACGTCGCTTTAGGCAGTCGACGCACTGTGTGAATCATTAATGATTGTTCAAAAATTTTTTCAGTTATTGAATGACCTGAATGACTTACATAAGGTCCGGACAACAACGAAATATAATTTTGATGTGAAAAATCATTTGCTGTACACATAAGCGACGCTAAAAATCCTTTTGCAGTTTTATCATTTCTATCTTTATTCTTATAACCAATATTTAAAGCACTTGACATTGGAGGAAATTTTTCAACATTACGAGGACGCTTAAACCATTTACTTAATAAATCATTTTGATTTACTGGTCGAAATGTTTTAACTGCAATTTTTTCAAGTTGTGAATTATAAACATCGAGAGAAATTTTTTGTTCATTCAAAGGCAATTGATTAAATAAATTCCAAATTATAAATCCAACTGGAAATTTGCCTTTGCAGCCCTGAAAATTTTGTGACGAAAATATAAATCCACGTTCAAGCTTATAATTAAAGAAATTATCACGCATTTTTTGGTCGTTAGTTGAAATCATATATTTAAGTGTCGAAAACATTCCAATATAAGATTGCCGATTGTTAAAT
>JAFUTM010000348.1 GCA_017484235.1 Selenomonadaceae bacterium | reverse complement strand
TATTAGTTCAAAAAATGGCAAAGTATTTTCCGGAAGACACAAAGAGTAAATATATTTGATATTACAAATTGACCAACCTTTGATACATTTTCATCAATTCTGCTACAATCTCCGATTCAGTCATTTTCAAGTCAAAATTATAAGCCTTCATAACTGCCTTGTCATTTTCTTTGTGTGCTTTGAGAAGTTCCTCTTTCATTGAATTTATATCATATAAATCAGCAAGTGAGGAATCTGGATATAGTGCACGAGCGTCTAATATTTCTTGAGCAGTCTTCTCGATTGCTCTTTTTTGTTGATCTGTTGGATTACACCAAACAAAATTATTGTAAACGATTGAAGCAGAATACTGATAGCGCATTTCTAAGCGACCACAGATCGCTCTTGTCCACGCATTATGTACATTTGACATCAATATTCCAAAGTCGAATAAATCTGCTGCTGGAATGAATAAGAGACTGCCACTCACTATTATCTCCGGCTTTACAAACGCTATGGGTATATATTTACGATTTTCTGACGAGACCTTTGGAATGGCAAGCATTGTTGTTTCAGGTTGACGGATTTCTCCAAACAAATATGGCGTATCAGCTAATTTTTGAGTTTGAGGGCGTGAGCTGTTTTCTCTAAATATTTTGGTTTGCTGGATTCTTGACATAATGAATTTAGATTTACGATACAGTTGAGGTGAAACACCTTTCAACCACAAGCAATGATTAAAAGTATTGTGAATTAGTTCTTCTCCACCTATGTATTTTCTTATGAATGTCTCATTATCTGGATTTTCTTTCAACAATGATTGAACATTATCATCATTCAAAATCAAATAACCTTTATCTATCGGCATATTTCCATAATACATCTTCTTGACTTCACAAATTGGTTTTGCTCTCGAATTGATAAATACATTGGGAGCGTCAACAAGATATGGATTGATATTTTTGACAATGCGAACGCTGCCATCATCAAATATTCTCTTCATTTCATTATAGTCGCTGCAAGTAAAACCAACAATAACACAATGAACCGCCGCCTTGTCGTTGGATTCGCTGTCCCATTTGAACGTCCTATGAGCAAAAATTAATTCAACGCCAAGATTAAATAATTCTGACCATAGAATAGGAACTTGCTCACCCTGCGTGATTGAATTTGTTGATACAAACGCCGCCTTGATATTAGTGCCTTTCATATATTCAACGGCTTTGACGTACCAGTTGGACACATAATCAAGATTGCCACAACCTTTAGCAGCAGCAAATATTATTTTAGTATCTGCTTTTTGAATGGAAGATTGTTCTTTTTTGCCAACAAAAGGCGGATTGCCCATAATGTATTTGACGTTCGGTGCGACGGCGTGCCAGTCTATTCGCAAAGCATTACCTTCTTCTATGTTGGCAGTGGTCTTTAGCGGCAAAAAATCCATATCACGATGAACTATATTAATTGTCTCAGCCATCATTTGACTTTCCGCTATCCACAATGCAGTTTTGGCGACAGTCACCGCAAAATCATTAATCTCAATACCATAGAACTGACTGATTGACACCTTGATAGGATTATTCAGTTCGCCAAGTGTTATTTGCGTGCCAATTAATTCTTTTAACACTTCGTTCTCCAGCCGCCTGAGTGATAAATAAGTCTCGGTTAAGAAGTTGCCGGAGCCACACGCTGGGTCCAAAAATTTTAATGACGCCAGCTTATCTTGAAAGGATTGAAGCTTCTGTTGGTGTACCTTACCAGTCTTAATAGATTTTATATTTGTAAATTCAGCGTGTAAGTCATTCATAAAGAGTGGATCAATGACTTTGTGTATATTCTCAATACTCGTGTAATGCATACCGCCGCTGCGCCGTGTTGTCGGATTTAATGTTGATTCAAACACGGCACCGAAAATCGTCGGACTTATTCCGCTCCAGTTAAATTCACTGCTGGCTTCCTCAATCAGCAAATTTAATATTTCTTGCGTAAAATTAGGAATCTCAATATTGTCCTCTGAAAACAGACCGCCATTGACATAAGGAAATGCCGCTAACTTTTCATCAAGATATGGATCGCGCCGTTCAATCGGCTGATTAAGTACTGTAAACAGGTCCATAAGGGCACGCCTCACGTTGTGGCCACGAAAATAATTCAGATAATCACGAAACATTTTATGTCTGCCGAAGATACCAGCACTCTCCGCGTATAGACAAAACACCAGCCGAACACATAACTTATTCAGACTTTTCAGCGACTCATCACTTTCTGGATTGATGTACTGCTGTTTTAATGCGTCGTACAGTCTGCCGACAATTTCACCGGCTTTAATTGACAACTCCAACTCACGGCGAATGTAATCGTCAGTCTTGTCAACCAAAAAATTCAGACGATAATACTCGGTCGCCAGATTCTCCAAAAGAATTATTTCCGGCTCGGCCTGTGGATTCTCCATATCATAAATGTGAAATTCTTTAAAATTGCAGGCAATGATCCAGCGCGGTCGCTTAGAATATGGAAGCTCAGCCGCATAACGCTTCGCCTGCTGATACGGAGTTAAAAATGTGCCGTCGGACTGCTTAATCGGCTCATTTAAATCTTTGTCGCAGCTCTTCTGCTCAATCATCGTGTGAGTTGCATCAATGAAACCGTCAATAAAACTCTTATGACTGAGCTGCACTGGCTCCTCAAAGCGTATGTACTCGTCTGGATTTTGAACGCCGTATACTTCACTGAGCAGCGATAACCAAAATGATTGACTTTCACCGCGTTCACGACCGCGACCAGCCCAGCGTGCCGCAAATTTTTTCGCGTTTAAATTCTGCTTCTGCATATCACATCACCGCACCTATTATAACAGATAACGAATAACTTATCTATAAACTGTACTTTAATGACTAAAAATTGTATGTAACCACTAATAATAAAAAACTCAAACTTTAAATGGCCGAGCCGGACGCGAGGCCTTGTGAGCGCTAAGTCACGTGATGTGACTTTTGCGAACGAGCTTTCTTTGCTTCTTTCTTTACGGTTAAAGAAAGAAGTTTAAAAACATAAAACTTAGCAACAAATAACTAAAAAACATATAAAAATATCTTGACTACAATTTTTTTATTTTGTATACTATGATTAATTAAATGATAGTTCTTTTGTATCAAGGAAGGGTGATAAATATGCCGACTATTAACAATATGTTGAGCGGTACGTATTCGCTCTATAAGTCG
>JAFUTM010000347.1 GCA_017484235.1 Selenomonadaceae bacterium | reverse complement strand
TATTCGGCTTTTTCATGACCAGAAGCACCAAAATTTAACCAGTGAATCGAAAATCCGGCTACTTTGTCATGCAGGGGGGGGGGGGTAGCGAGATATTTTTCGACAATTTCAATAATACTTTTATTTTCATGTGGAAATATAAACTCGTCCGCATCTATAAACGCCATATATTGAGAAGAAAATCTATACTTTTGAATGGCTTCATTGTAAGCAGCTAATTGAGAACATTTTCCGGTTAAAAAATGATAATCCACAATATTATTGTCTATGTAAGGCTGCAGAACTTCCAATAAATTATCATCGCTGTCATTGTTCCAGAGATAAAAGTGATCAACTCCGGCGGCTAGATGATAATCAATCCACTCTTTCATATATGGTGCTTCATTTTTAATGATCGCAGCTATTGACAATTTGTACTTAAATAAGGCGGAATCTTCATTCATTAAGTCAATACTCTCCTATCAAATAAACAAAGAACAAAAAGTCCGACGAGCGATATTCTCGCCGGACTGGTTATTCTATTCAAAGCACATCATTTTTGCATTAACTTTTCGTAGAGTTCTTTGTACTCGCGAGCAGACTCTTTCCAGCTGTAGTCACTGTTCATCGCGTTGTGTTCAATTTGCATCCAAACTTCAAAGCTGCCATAAGTGCTGAGAGCACGTTTAAGTGCATACATCATCTCGTGTGCATTATAGTTCGAGAATACAAATCCATTACCAGATTTTGCATATTTGTCATATTGCTGAACTGTATCTTTAAGTCCGCCAGTCTCACGAACGACAGGTACAGCACCATAACGCATTGCTATTAACTGACCAATGCCGCACGGTTCATAATTGGACGGCATCAGGAAAATGTCTGATGATGCATAAATTCTCTGTGCGAGTTCATTGGAGAAACGAATATTTGCTGAAACTTTGTTCGGGAAACGCCACGCAAGACCTTTAAACCAGTCTTCGTAAACTTTATCACCAGTTCCAAGAAGAACGAATTGGAAATCTTCGTGTTGGAGAAGCTCGTCCATCATACGTACAACAAGGTCAAGACCTTTTGCGGAAACCAGACGAGTTACCATTGAAACCATTGGAATTTTACGACCTTTTGGAAGACCGAGCAGTTCCTGAAGTTTTTCTTTATTATCGCATTTACGTTCAAAGCTATTGAACTTATCGGAGTTGTCATAGTTTACAAATAAATACTTATCTGTTGCTGGATTAAATGTATCATAATCAATACCGTTGACAATACCGTACAGATCATCGCGGCGTTTACGAAGCAGACCATCAAGATGCTCACCAAAATATTCGTATTGAATTTCCTGAGCATAAGTCTTACTTACGGTTGATACGAAATCAGCGTAAATAATACCGCCCTTCATAAAATTGACTGCATCGTAAAATTCGAGATCACCATTATTAAAGTACTGCCAATCAAGACCAAGTACATCGTCCATAACAGTCTTTGGGAATACGCCTTGATATTTCAAATTGTGAATCGTGAAGATTGTTTTAATTTTTGAATAACGCTCGTCGCCTTGATGCTCTAACTTCAAAAGCACTGGAACTAATGCAGAGTGCCAGTCATTTGCGTTGATAACGTCTGGCCAGAAGTCAATTGCCTCAAGACAGTTGAGAATTGCACGTGCAAAGAAGGAGAATCTATCAGCATCATCATCATAACCGTAAAAACCGTCACGATTGAAATATTCTTCATTGTCGACGAAATAATAAGTTACTCCGTCTAACTCATATTTATCAATACCGACATATTTGGTGCGCCACGAAACTGGTATTGTACCGTCATAAACGTGTTCCATACTATCGCGGAATTTTTCAGAAATTGCACCAAATTTTGGCATAATAACGCGAACATCAACGCCTTGATCTTTCAAAGCTTTTGGAAGTGTACCGGCAACATCAGCCAAGCCACCTGTTTTGCAAAAAGGTACTGCTTCTGACGCTACATAAAGAACTTTCATAAAAAAATCCTCTCCTTGTTTATCGGATTATGCTTTTATATTTTACCAATAATTGTTATATTTTAAGTAATTTTAGCTAATGGTGGAATATTTTTAAATTGGAAATTGAATTATGGTATCATAACAGGTCTGATATGCCAGATTTCGTCTGCATATTCGTCAATGGTTCTGTCTGATGAGAAGCGGCCAGAGTTTGCAATATTCATCGCTGACGATCTCAACCAGCTCATTCTGTCTTGATAAAGCGTAAATATTCTTTCGTGTGCTTCAATGTATGCGTTGAAATCCTTGAGAATAAAGAATTCGTCATTGCCTTGCAGGAAATAATCATAAATTGAATGGAAATTGCCGTAATAACCGTCACGGAGCTGATTCATTACAACCTTAACATTCTCATTAGTATTATATTCATTCCAGGCAGAATAATTTCCCATCTCATAATACTTTAAGACTTCGTTTGCTTTAAGACCGAAAATGACAATATTATCATCGCCAACAGCCTCGCGAATCTCAACATTTGCACCATCAAGTGTACCGAGCGTAATTGCGCCATTCATCATAAACTTCATATTGCCAGTTCCAGAGGCTTCTTTGGAAGCTGTGGAAATCTGCTCACTTACATCAGCTGCTGGATACACTATCTCACCGATTGATACGCCAAAGTTTTCAATAAATACAACTTTCAGACGACCATCAATTGAAGCATCATTGTTGACTTTATTTGCAACCGCTAAAATAAGTCTGATTGTTTCTTTTGCAATGAAATAGCCAGGTGCTGCTTTACCACCAAAGAAGTAAGTAGTTGGCAGCGGTTTATAACTTGGATCCGTCTTCAGCTTGTGATATTGATACATCACGTGCATTATATTCATCAGCTGACGTTTATATGAATGAATACGTTTGACTTGAATATCGAAAATAGTATCAGGATTAACTTCAATATTGTTATGCTTTTTGATGTATGCCGCCAAACCTTCTTTACGAAGATGCTTAATTTTTCCAAGTTCGTTGAGGAAAATCTTATCATCAATGGAATCATTGAGAAGATCAAGCTGTTCAGGGTGACGGTGCCAAACGCGGCTGCGAATTGTACTGTCGATAAGATCAGCTAACTCTGGATTTGCGCCCATTAACCAGCGTCTGTGAGTAATACCGTTAGTTTTGTTGTTAAACATTCTCGGCCAATACTCATAGAAGTCGTGCAGAGTAGTCGATTTCAGAATATCTGAATGGATTCTTGCAACGCCATTGACTGAATGTGAACCAACAATTGCCAAACGCGCCATATGAACTTCGCCATTTTCGATTATGGACATAGCACGAAGTTTATCGACGTTATCAGGATAACGCGCTTTTACATATTCGACGTGACGTTTGTTAATTTCGTCAATAACCATATAAATACGTGGCAGCAATTCTTTGAACATACCAACCGGCCAGCGTTCCAACGCTTCCGGCATAATTGTATGGTTGGTATAAGCCATAGTATTTCTCGTAATTGTCCAGGCTTCATTCCATTCAAATTCGTGCTCATCAACCAAAATTCTCATGAGTTCCGCTACGCACAAGGCTGGGTGTGTGTCATTTATATGAATTGCAATCTTCTTATCAAATTCGTGCAAATTCATACCAGTACGCATAAAATGTCTGACAATACTTTGTACGCCAGCTGAAACAAGGAAGTATTCCTGAATCAAACGCATACGACGACCGTCAAACGTGCTGTCATCTGGATAAAGGTAATTTGTGATACTTTCGACAAAGTTACGATAATCATTTTTGGCACGCATCTGTTCGTGTGTCAACATACCATAGTCGGAGAAATCACGATTAACTTCGGCGTTCCAAAGTCTCAATGTATTAACCGTTTTATTGTGATAGCCGACAACTGGAACATCATAAGGTACCGCCATAACTACCATTGCATTTTCGTGCACTAATTTAAGACCGCCCTCAGGCTGTTCTTTCATATATGCATTGCCATAGAATTTAACATTGATAGACTTATCCGGTTTACGATATTCCCAAGCAAAACCGTCTCTGAGCCAGTTATCAGGAATTTCAACTTGTTGACCTTGAATAATTTTTTGTTCAAATAATCCATATTGATAGCGAATACTACAGCCGTGACCTGGCAGCCTGTGTGCCGCCATTGAATCAATAAAACACGCAGCCAATCGACCAAGACCACCATTGCCAAGACCTGCGTCCGGTTCTTCTTCAATTGCGTCTTCAAGATGAAGATCAAGGTCTTCTAAAACTTCTGAAACAGCAGCTTCGATCCCAAGATTAATCAGATTAGACTTTAACAATCTGCCCATGAGAAACTCGATGGAAAAGTAGTAAACCTGCTTTTCTTGGCGATCCATATATGTTTTGTTCGTCTTAATCCAATATTCAGAAATCCATTGTTTAGCAACGGCGGCCACCGTTTTGTAAATTTCACTCATCGGCAGCTCTTGAATATCGCGCCCGAACATAATGTGAGCAGAACTCACAAAACGCTGTTTCAGGTTTTCCTTGAGCTTCTCATATTCCTTACTGCGTGTATCTTTTTTATCAACTTTATCTTTCGCCAAGTTTTACCACCGCTTTCTCATTTTTTATTTTTATAAATTTTAACATTCAGCAACGTACAGTTGGCTTATCTCAGGTGGGCAAATAATTGCAAGATAAACCAACTGCCATTTATAAAACCGTGTTATAATAAAACGTTGCCGTTTAAATAAATTTACTTTAATCGGATATTTAATAATTAGATTCTTACGTTCTTGGTTACGATATATGGATAGTTTTCTGCGCCTTTGAGCCATCTGTTCTTGGAGATGATGACGTTTTTATCTGCAATAACATTTTCGACACGAGCACCTTCTCCAACGTCGCAGCGCTGCATAAGAATACAATCTTTAACAACTGCATCTTTACCAACTTTTACGCCGCGGAAGATAATGCTGTTTTCAACTGTACCACGAATAATGCAGCCATTTGCAATGAGTGAATTTTTGACATTTGCCGTATTCTTGTACTGTACAGGAACTTCGTCTTTAACT
>JAFUTM010000346.1 GCA_017484235.1 Selenomonadaceae bacterium | reverse complement strand
TTTGGCAAATCAGAGTTGTATTCGTCCATTCTGACTATAATATCAGGGCTGCCCGGGCACTTCACCGTTACAACGCCGTCAGCTTCACGCCAGTTGGCAACGCCATCATAAATGAAGGTAAAGACTAATATACGCTTGATTTTATCGACGTATTTGCCATTAACCCTGATAGTCTCACCAGCCGAGTTGGAACCAGAACGGTCGTCACCGTCAAGTGCAATGTAGGGCGCGTTATTTAAAGAACCAAAACAATTACCGAGAGCCTGTACTACGCCTTTGTCACCATTTTTTAATTCATATAAGCAGGCTAAATCTAAATCAATAGCATTGCTTTGTTTAGAACCAAAAATTCTGCTGAATAAGCTGGTAGATTGTTTTTGCGATCTGACAGGTTGAGACCAGTTTAAGTTAATAATTATTTCACCTAAAGTACTTCCAGTTTTAACGAGACTAATTTTTTGACCTTTACGAAGTTCAACCTTTTTAGGCGGAGTTGGCGGATTAGAATTAGGTGGATCTAAACGAGTTGCTTTTTTGCTTGAGCCAGGCGGATCTAATCTGGTAGGACCTCTCCGACTTTGTGCAGATGAAGATGTATTGGCGTTCGAAGCAGGTTGAGGCGGTGTCGGAGTTGGTTGCTGAATTGGCGATGCATTAGGCATTGGTGATGAAGTATTTGTATCGTCATTCACATCAATACCAAAATTTTTACACAATGCAGCTAGGCCGCCACTGAAACCGGCACCTATGGCGTTAAATTTCCAGTTGCCTTTGTGACGATAAATTTCGGCGGCAACAACTGCCGTTTCAACAGAAAAAGAGTCACCCAGATTAAAATGGGCAAGCTCCATTCCACTATCTTCATCAATAATTCTTATATAAGCACCGTGTACATTGCTAAAATTTTGCCGACGAGCATCAGCGTCGTAAATCGTAACGGTAAAAGCAATTTTCTCGATTGATTGAGGAATTTTTGTTAGATCAGCGTGAATCTGTTCTACATCACCGGTACCACCTGTAACATTATCACCACTGTGCTGGACGCTGCCGGATTTATGAGTTAAATTGCCATAAAAAATGAAATCATCATCAGAAGCAACTTTGCCATCACTGCCAAGCAGGAAGGCGGCTGTATCTAAATCAACACCCTGCCCTGACGACCAGCCTAAACCTATTAATAACCTTTTTAAGTTTGGATTAGTTTTAGTGAGGTCAAATTTTTGTCCTTTTTTTAGTTCCATACTCATTTAATAAATACCTCCGATTTGATTTTTAAAACAATAAATTTATAACCTCAAGCGTAGGCATTGTATCTTATTGATTAGTGCCCACGTGAGGTTTTTCTTTACTTAAATTAATAAATATAAAATTAACCTAAAAGAGCCTGACCGAAATAAACGACAGCGCCCATAAAAATTACAAATGGAATATAAAACTTAACGGCAAACGCCAATAATTGTGAATCGGCACCTTGCACGCCAATAGCCGCAGAGCCAATCGCAATTGACAACGGTGAAATCATCTTACCGGCACAGGCACCAGTTGCATTAGCCGCAGCAACCCAGGCTTGTGCCGTTGGACTTGCACCAATCGCCTGACTTGCAATAACCTGCAGCTTACCAAATAAAACACAGCTTGAAGTAGCCGAACCGGTAATATAGGTACCAACTGAACCTAAGAAAGCGGCAATCGCCGGATAAGCCGTACCAGTTGCAGCAACAGCAGTATCAGCAATCTGTCCGGTCATTCCACTATAGCCCATAACCTTAGCAGTGGCAATAACGGCGATAATGGTTACCATTGTAAATTTAAGACCATTAATAGTCTTGCCAAGAACACCTAACATCTCACTAAAAGTCGCGCCCTGCTTACTGCCGCCTAAAAATGCAGCCAATAAAATTAATACGCCAGGTGTATTCACCCAAACAAAAGTATAAGGTACACCGCCTTCACCAGTATAAATCGGCACACTCGATTTAATGGTCATAAGAGCCGCGTTAATTGGTGGTACGAGTTTACTGGTCATAAGTAAAAATATAAAAATTAAAATAAATGGCATACAAGCAGTCAAAGCCTTAGAAGAATCAATCTTGGTTTCAGCTTGACTCGGCATTGCATATTCTGGATCGTCAACAGGAAACTTTTTAGCAAGTACAACGATTGTGCCCATAGTGAAGATTGCACCAGCGACAACTGCCAACTCTGGTCCTACAAACATAGAAAGTGCCAGTTCTGGAATTAAAAATGCAAGACCAGCCCCTAAACACATCATCGTCATACCTTTTAAAGCTTTAAGTGATCCACCAGTAACAATAACCATAAGCCAAGGACATAACAGTGTCAACACGGATAATTGCAAACTAGTAAATGTTGCGAGTTGCACTGGATCAAAGCCAGTGACATTTGCAAGTGTAACTAATGGAATACCTATTGAACCATATGCAGTTGGCACTGAGTTTGCAATCAAACATACACTTACCGACAAAATAGGATTAATTCCAATACCAGCGAGCATACCAGCCGGCACAGCAATAGCCGTTCCGAAACCTGCCATACCTTCCAAGAAGCCGCCAAAGCCCCAGCCAATCAGAAGGATCAAGACACGTTTATCGTGACTGACACTCGTGAGCATATCTTTGATTGTATCCATAGCCTTAGTGTGTAAAACCAAATTATAAGTAAAAATAGCAGCAACAATAACTAAAAGTATCGGCCAACAAGCAAGTGCTAAACCTTCCAGTACAGCTTCTATGGCGTAATTAGTTGGCATCGACCAGACGCCCATACCTGCCGCAAGCGAGATTATTAACGCGATTACACACGCTTTCCACGGCGACATTTTTATTATGGCAAGTGCTAATACTAACCACAAAATTGGTGATAACGCAAGTAAAAACATCAATGAAATCAGTCTCCTTCCAAGAAACATTTATACGGCAAATTAATTTTCAATATACATCACCTCCTGAAAATTATTATATATAAGAATAACTAATTAATCAATGTATTCAAAAATATCGTCAAGTTTAACATAAAAATCGTCATAAAGTGACACTTTAATTTCACGTTTAATGAGAGCTTTCTGACGTTCGTTAAGGCGGTCAAGTTCATAATCTGGATATATGTAATAAACCTCATCAAGAATTAATTTGCTGTCTTTAAGAATATATACATCAACAGATTTAGCTTCAGGACTAATAATCCAATATTCTTTAACACCATATTTTTCATAGACTGCTAATTTCATAATACGATCTTTATGAGCAGTCGAGGGCGATAAAATTTCAACAATCAAATCGGGTGTACCGAAGATACCACGCTTTTTAATAATATCAGGATTACAAACTATCATTACATCAGGAATAACATTGTCGTCGTCACTGAGGAACACATCGACTTCACCAAATGTACGACAGCGTTTCCCTTTGAGATAGTTATCAAAAATACGACGAACATTAGCCTGGACTCGGTCGTGATTAACATTAGGACGAGCCATCATATAAGTTTGTCCGTCAATAATCTCATAGTCCGGCTCATCAGTTAAATCATAAGAATAAGCTAAATCGTTCATAATAACGCCACCTCAATCAATGTATTCAAAAATATCGTCAAGTTTAACATAAAAATCGTCATAAAGTGAAACTTTGATTTCGCGTTTAATGAGAGACTTCTGACGTTCGTTAAGACGGTCAAGTTCGTAATCTGGATAGATATTATATATTTCATCAAGAATTAATTTGCCTTCTTTTAATAAGTAAACTTCAACAGATTTAGAGGCAGGATTAACAATCCAATATTCTTTAACACCGTACTTTTCGTAAGCAGCAAATTTTTCAAAACGATCAAAACGAACGGTTGACGGTGACACAATTTCAACAATTAAATCGGGCGTGCCGAAGATGCCGCGTTTCTTGATAATCTCAGGATTGCAGACTATCATTACATCAGGAATAACATTGTCGTCATCACTGAGGAATACATCAACCTCAAAAAATGGACGGCAACGTTTACCTTTTAAATAATTTTTAAATACATTAAAAATATTGCCGCTAATCTGCATATGATTAGTACTTGGTTTAGCCATCATATAAGTCTGCCCGTCAATAATCTCATAATCCGGCTCATCTGCTAAATCATAATTATAAGCTAAATCGTTCATAATAACGCCACCTCAATCAATGTATTCAAAAATATCATCAAGTTTAACATAAAAATCGTCATAAAGTGACACTTTGATTTCGTGCTTAATGAGAGCTTTCTGACGTTCGTTAAGACGATCCAGTTCATAATCTGGATAGATATTATATATTTCATCAAGAATTAATTTACCTTCTTTTAATAAGTAAACTTCAACAGATTTAGAGGCAGGATTAACAATCCAATATTCTTTAACGCCGTACTTTTCGTAAGCTGCAAATTTTTCAAAACGATCAAAACGAACGGTTGAAGGTGAGGCAATTTCAACAATTAAATCGGGCGTGCCGAATATACCGCGTTTCTTAATAATCTCAGGATTGCAAATGATCATTACGTCCGGTACAACATTAGTATCGTCATCAAGAAATACATCACCGTCAGTAAATGGACGACAACGTTTACCTTTTAGATAATTCTTAAATATTCCGTGTATATTACTTTGAATTTGTGCGTGTTCCATACTCGGTCGAGCCATCATATAGGTCTGATTATCAATCACTTCATAATCCTATTCATCAGTTAAATCATAAGAATAAGCTAAATTACTCATACTAACAGCACCTCACTTAACACGCTCAAAAACATCATTGATATTAACATAGAAATCATCATAAAGTGAGACTTTAATGTCGGATTTAGCAAGAGATTTCTGCTCATCAGTTAAATCATTAAATTCTTCTTCAGTATATAACTGGTAGACATTATTGCGAACAAATCTTCCGTCAACTAGGTGATAAACCTCAACCGATTTTATAAATGGATCAACAATCCAATATTCTTTAACGCCATACTTTTCATAGGCAATAAATTTATCCATTTTGTCTTTCACAGCAGTAGATTTAGAGAGAATCTCAACAACTAAATCGGGTACGCCATAGATGCCTTTTTCTTCCACAATATCAGGATTACAGACTATCATTGCATCTGGAATAAAATTATCATCGTCACTGAGGAATACATCAACTTCACCAAAAGCCTGACACGTTTTGCCTTTGAGGTAATTATCAAAAGCACGCCTAATATTTCCCTGAATTCTATCATGTCTGATACCAGGGCGAGCCATCATATAAACTTTACCGTTGATAATCTCATAATCTTCACGTTCTGATTTATAAGCCAAATTACTCATATTAATAGCACCTCACTTAACACGCTCAAATATATCTTTAACATTGACAATGAAATCATCATAAAATGAGACTTTTATCTCCGTCAAAATATTAACCTTATCCTTATCTGACAGATTATTAAATTGTTCGTCGGTCAACAATTGATAAGTGCCACTTGGCATAAAACGTCCTTCTTTAAGGTGATAAACGTCAACAGATTTATTTTTTGGATCAACAATCCAATATTCTTTAACGCCATATTTCTCGTATTTGAGGAATTTATCATTCTTATCTGTCTTGGCTGTAGACGGCGATAAAATTTCTACAATTAAATCTGGAGTACCATTGATAGCGTTTTCCTCAACAATATCAGGATTGCAAACAATCATCTCATCGGGAATAAAGTGATCATCTTCATTGAAGTAAACGTTAGAATTAATGAATGATTCACAAGTTTTACCTTTAAGATATTTCTTGAAAGCAAAGTCTATATTACTGTTGATTCGCATATGATTGATGCTTGGACTCGCCATCATACGAGCTTCACCATCAATAATTTCGTAAGGTCTTTCATCATAATTATAATCAATTGCAGTATTCATAGTGAACCCTCCAGGTCTTCCTTTAACGCAGCAAATCAATCTGTCGGACGTCGTAACCGTGATTATTAAGGGCTTTAATAATACGGTTGATATGATCTTGATTGTGAGTTTCAACTGTAACTTCAAGTACAACCTTTTTAAAGCTGTCAGTAACTCTTGCTTGATCGTGTTCGAGTTTAATTACATTGGCATTTTCATCAGTGAGGATTTGTGATACATTTAGGAGCTGACCAGGTTTATCTGGCAGCATAACGGCAAAACAGAAGATGCGGCCGCGTGCAATGAGTGCCTTATCAATAAGTGTTGAAATTGTAGATATATCAATATTGCCACCACTTACAATGGCAACAACCTTCTTATTATCAAATGGAAGTTTACTAAGTGCCGCAAGTGACAGGACGCCTGCACCTTCAGCAATTAACTTATGCTTTTCAATTAAACTCAATAACGCAGACATAATCTCCATCTCGTTGACGGTGATAATTTCGTCAAGATATTTTTTACAAAAGGCAAACGTTAAATCACCAGCCGTCTTAACGGCACAACCGTCAGCAACAGTGTCGGCACTTTCAAGAGTTACAATCCGACCGGCATCAAGAGCTGCCTTCATACAAGCTGCATTTTCCGGCTCAACACCAATTACTTTAACATTAGGACTGACCATCTTTGTTGCGAGCGCCACACCACTGACGAAACCACCGCCGCCGACTGGAACAAGGATTGCGTCCACATCTTTGAGTTCATTTATAATTTCAAGTGCCGTTGTTCCTTGACCGAGTAATACTTCACGATCATTAAAAGGGTGAACATATACATAGCCGTGTTCTCTTTGGAGGTCAAGACTGTGAGCGGCAGCGTCGTCGAAACTATCGCCATATAACACGACCTCTGCTCCAAAGGATTTAGTTGCTTCCACTTTAAGGATTGGTGTCGTCGCAGGCATACAGATTACTGCTTTAATTCCAAGTTTTTGCGCGGCAAAGGCGACGCCCTGCGCGTGATTGCCCGCCGAAGCAGTTATAACACCGCGTGCCCGTTCCTCTTCAGTTAGCTGACTGAGTTTATTATAAGCACCTCTAAGTTTAAATGCGCCTGTATGCTGCAAATTTTCCGGCTTGATGTATACTTCATTATTACTAAGTTCTGAAAAATAATCACTATGAATCAGCTTTGTCTTACGGACAATACCGCTAAGCTGCTTGTCAGCGCGATACACATCGGCTATCGTTGTTTGCGCCACAATTTCATCGGATTCATTTAAGTTTATCTCATTTACATTATTATCATCATTCATCTGTTATGTTCTCCTGTTAAAGTTAAATTACTTTTTCTCATCGGCAGAAATCTTTTCAGCTAAATTGGAAATTTTACCGGCAAATGAATTGCGTATTCCATCAACCGTATTGCCAACACCTGTTATGATATTATTTTTGACTTCTTTCACTTTGTTTTCGGCATATCGTTTATTGTTGTCAATGCTATCGGATATATTTTGTTTAACTTCTGTCGCCTTATTTTCGACATATTGTTTTTCATTGTCTATTGCATTGGCAAGATTCTGCCTGGCAGCTTCAGCCTGATTTTCAACATACTGCTTTTCATTGTTAATTTTGCCACTGATATTATTTATTACTGCATTTTTTAATTCGCCAGCTTTTGAAGATATATCATTACTCATTATAAAACACCTCTTTAATTTAAATCATTTAAGTCATTTAAATTTTAACAAACTTTTCAGAAAATAGCAATAAATAATAAACATTTTAAAAATAAAAAGCCGGCATTAGATAGCACCGGCTTTAATTCGTGTTAAATTTAAGTTATCATTTATTCATTAATTTGGTCGCCATATTTTTCAAGAATATAATCCATATCTTTGTCACCGCGTCCACTGAGATTTACAAGGATTGAGCCAGTGCCCATTTCTTTTGCACGACGCAGCGCATATGCCACAGCGTGTGAGCTTTCAAGTGCTGGTATAATACCTTCATAGCGCGACAATTTAAAGAAAGCGTCAACGGCTTCTTTATCAGTTGCAGTTTCATATTTAACTCGTCCAACTTCTCTAAGGAAAGCGTGTTCTGGTCCAACTGATGGATAATCCAATCCACTCGCGATTGAGTAGACTGGAGCCGGATTGCCATCAGAATCTTTGAGCATTATGCTGTCAAATCCGTGCATCACACCTTCACTGCCGTAAGTCATTGAGGCTGCGTGATCGCCTAATTTTTCGCCGCGTCCAAGTGGTTCAACGCCAACGATTTCGACTGGATCATTAATAAACGGTAGGAAAAATCCAATTGAATTAGAGCCGCCGCCGACGCACGCTGTTATAATATCTGGCAAAAAGCCCATCATTTCCTGGAATTGTGCTCGCGCCTCTTCGCCGACAACAAATTGGAAATCACGCACCATAAGAGGAAATGGATGCGGACCTACTGCTGAACCGATACAATATATTGTCGTCTCATAGTTTTCCAAATAATCTTCAAATGCGGCATCAACTGCCTCTTTAAGAGTTTTTAGTCCGGTGCTAACCGGCACAACTTTGGCACCAAGTACCTTCATACGCGCAACATTCGGTGCCTGTTTAGCGATGTCGACTTCGCCCATATAAATAGTACATTCAAGACCAAAGAAAGCAGCGGCAGTTGCAAGTGCAACACCGTGCTGACCAGCTCCAGTCTCAGCGATTATGCGTTTCTTGCCCATAAATTGTGCCAGCAAACCTTCGCCCATGCAGTGATTTAATTTGTGGGCACCCGTATGATTCAGGTCTTCACGTTTCAAATATATCTGGCAGTTGCTGCCAATCATTC
>JAFUTM010000345.1 GCA_017484235.1 Selenomonadaceae bacterium | reverse complement strand
CCGTCTGCGGGTCGCAGATATTGATGCCATTGAGAAAAACAGCTATCTGCTCCTGCGTACCTCCACGAATGCTGATGTCCGTCTGAGAGCCGATAGCACCTCTCTGACGGACATCTATTCCTGACACATATTTCAGCAAATCATTAACACTTTGCACTGGGGCACAGTTAATCTGTTCCCTGTCCAGCACAGTTACGATGCGCGCCGCCTGTCCTGTGGACAGCGGAGCACGCGAGCCCTTCACGTCAATATCATCAAGGCTGATTTCCCAAGTGGCTTGGCGAACGGTATCGCTCTTCAACTGCATCGTGCTCATACCACTTGCCGAGGCATGAGTCAGCGTTGCGACACTGAGCGCACCAATCAGCACCTCACGTCCCAAGCAGTTGAACAGCGAATAGCCCTTACGCTGAAAGCACTTGAACCTGAGAGGGCACTCGCGCATGTTGTACTTCGACTTATACATTATTATATTATATAGATAATCAAATCATATTCCGTTTTTACCCATCTCCGGCTTCATCAGTAAAACCGCATGCCGCCAAAGACCCGGCAAAGTTACGATTTAGCGAGTGAAAAAGCAAATTTATTTGCATTTTTCTGAGCGTTAGTAATTTGGGCATCAGCAGCCCTGCAAGTAGTACCATGGTTGTGCGGGGAAATCGGGTCAAACCATTTATCTTATTCATATTTTATTATTACTCTTTTATAGGCATGTAAGATATATAACCTTTGCAAATTCACAAAAAAAATCTGAAAATCCATGCTAATAAGTCAAGAAAAGTTCTGAAAATATGAATTTTGTGCGATTTTGTGCAAGGCGGATATACCAATCACTTCCCTCGTTGCTACCAACTTTCCCGAAAGAGCGAATCACATATTTACCCGGAAAAATGTAATTTTTTCTTGACATCTTTCGAGGCACGTTTTAGGTTTCTTTACAAAAATTAACGTGCTACAAGGCTGTATATTTCAGTCGGTGGGCAATCAGAAGGGCGGAAGCATTTTAAGCGCTCCTGCGAAAAGTTTTCTGAAAATCAGGGAGTTGGAAAGCAAAAAAGCGGGGTTTATACGGAATATTTGCGCTGTCTGTTTGTGGAAGTTGAACTTTCATGTTGCGAAAGTGCCACTTTCGCAGTCCAATAGTTGCCCTTTTGAACGCTAAAAGTGGCACTTTTGGAAGCAATTTTCACCGTTTTTCGATGAAAAATATGCATGTTTCGCATAATTATTCGAAAACTGCCGCATGTTTATACAAAAACTTTCGTCCCGTTTGTAAATATATTTCGGGCGAAATCTTTACATTTTAACAATTCACCTAACCTTTGAAAACTTCCTGTTTAATTCCACTCAATGGATGCTTTTTCAATGTGAATTCAACATAATCAATATTTTAATAAAGCTGGAATACAAAATAAAATGCTTATCTTTGCCACGCTAATATCAGGATAGAGATGTATAACTTGACTCTAACCCTTTGTTGCAAAAATAAATATATCAACAATATGAAAAGATTATTCATTTTTTGGGGAAGTTTGATACTTTTAGGTCATCCTATCTGCCTCGCAAGAATCATAATACAAGAGAGAGACACTATCACATACGTACACTGTGAATCAGACTCTAATATTACTGACTACACCGAAGAAGAAAGAAATGACTTCAATAAAGAATATGCGAACACACTTCTGTCGTCTCCTTTTGATTCCCTGGTTTTTATACAACCCGTGAAACAGCGACCGTGGCTGGCTGCTGCAGAGACAGTAGGCTTCCATTTTGGATTATTGGCATTTGACCGTTTCGTCTTAGATGGTGCATATGCACATGTTACCATGAAAACAATTAGGCGTAATCTTAAAATGAACAAATGGTATTGGGATAGTGATCTAATGCGTACTAATCTCTTCAATCATCCCTACCATGGAATGCTATATTATAATGCTGCACGTTCCAATGGCATGAATTTCTTAGGGCACATTCTGTTATGGGCGTTTCATGGGGCGGCGATTGCGGAAGATATATCCTCTACATCTTCTGTGCCTGTTGTTCTTCTTAGTAGTG
>JAFUTM010000344.1 GCA_017484235.1 Selenomonadaceae bacterium | reverse complement strand
TCAGACGATGAGACTAAACTCATTGATGATTATCGTGCATTAGATGAATCCAATAAAACGGTTGTCGAAAAAACCACTAACGCATTGAGGATCGCAAATGATGGTGCAAAAATAAAGTATGAAGGTACAAATATAACAATAACATAAAATTCGGCAATGTATTGAACCCTGCAAATATAACTGCCACCCAAAACGTTAATTAATGCGGAGGAAATAATGGGGATATTTGATTGGTTATTCGGCAAAAGCAAGAATGGCAGCGGTGATATTCCAGCAAACGATAATCAAAATGTCAGTGAAAAGATTATCGTATATTCAAGCATTGAAAAACAAGACGGTCAAACATATGAATGGAAGCAATATAACGATGGCAGTTGGTCTATGGAATCAGATATTGGCGAGCCTTTTAAATCTTATTTTGAGTTATCCGAAATAATAGTTCGTGAAAAGGATATTTATAAAAAATTGGAAGCCTGTGAAAAATCATTTGATATTCTATCTCAAGTGATGAAATTGGAGAGAAATCAAGTAGGTAAAATTCCTGATTCTATAGCTTGTCGCGATTATGCCCCAAAACTCTATATGAGGTTAGGACAATGGAGTAATGCTGTATCAGCAATCAAAAAATGTATTAAAGCAAAAGCATATCCTGATAAAGAATGGGGTAAGGATATGCTTGAGTATTGCGAAATTTATAAACAAACAGTCGAGATTGCCATTAAGTTTTTGCGCGATAATGAAGGGTTTTTGCAAAAGGATATTTATAAAGCTCTTGCAGATACAAATATCGACACTGATTGCTTGAAGGATTTTACTCGTTCATCACTTCTTATTAAGAAGGTCAAAAAAAGCGGCACTAATCAACTCTTTTTAAATGAAGATGTGATCCTTCAAAGCGAGATCAACATCTCTTAAAATGTATGCTGTTTTCGATCGACGATCGTTCTTTACTCTTTTTTACTTTCCTTTACTTTACTTTGTAGGGCTTAAAAATCATCATAGCAACGCTGCCAATCGGTACCTTTTGTTAAAAGATAAGGTACGAATAGGTGCCTCCTTAAATAATAAGGTACGAATAGGTAACGGATAGGTTAAAGAAATTTTAATAAAAATATTTTCAATAAAAGAATTTCATTAAACTGATTTTTATGTTTTTGCAGGAGGTATCGGCGTATGCAAGGTTTGTTTTTGTTCCTTTTCTTGTTGTCGGTCATTATATTTATCGTCGGTATTGGCGCAATAATATATTCAGTCATAAATAAACGTCCCAAGAATAAATTTATTCGTGCCGTTGCTGGCAGCGTGATATTGTTTTTAATCTCATCTATAGGAATATCGCAGACAACGACACCAGAGCAGATGAAAGCATTGGAACAAGAAGCAGCAGAACGCAACGCTCGTCGTATGGCAAATGAAGAAGCTGAAACAAAACGAATTGAAGAACAGGGATTTACCAACGAAACATCTGCTCAAAAGGCAACTCAAGAGGAAACAGCACCGCAAGTTGTACAAGTTACATCTTTGACTAAAGAGCAAGAGCTTACCGAAAAAGCGATTACTTCAACAAAGCCGTTTGATAAAAGCACTATAGAAAATAATATAAAAAATATTTTCAGCACAGAAGATTATGTCGAGGACATAATTATTGGCGATGGCAGCGAAGGTGCAAATGTCAGCTTTGCATATCAATCACATTGTAACTGGACAGAAGAAGGCGAAAATAAAGCTCAAAAGAATGCTATAGAAATAATATGCAAAGTTATCGACACCAGTTCTGATTATAAAATAAAACGTATTGCTGTCGTTCCCAAAACTGGTAGACAAGCTCATTTTACGATCTCGTTTGATGTCAATGATGGTTTTGAAAAATTACACGATGGAAAAATATTAAAAATTCAATTAGGAGATTCATAATGCCTGCATATCGCGACGAAAAAACCAAAACGTGGTATGTAAAATTCAGGTTCAGGGATTGGCAAGGCAAGTCGAAACATACCACCAAACGCGGTTTTAAGACAAAAAAAGACGCCTTGAACTACGAGCATGAGTTCAAGGCAACAGCAGAGGAGCGCGTTGATATAACAGTCGCTTCACTTGCAGAAAAATATCTTGAAGATAGGCGTTTGTATGTCAAAGCCAGCAGTTTCAGTTTTATTGAACAAACAATCAGAGTGCATATTTTGCCTTATATAGGGGCATTGAAATTGACAGAACTTTCACCTTCAGTAATGCGACATTGGCAAAATGAGTTGAAAAAACAAAATTTTTCACCGTCAACATTGTCTGGTTACAATCGTCGTTGTTCGGCTTTATTGAATTTTGCTGTCAAATACTATGGTTTAAATTCTAATCCACTTCGAGCAATCGGTAGCATAGGACAGGCGGAAAATCGTGTCGATTTTTGGGAACTATCGGAGTTCCAACACTTCATAACTTTTGTTAAGAATCCAAGGCATAGGATTTGTTTTCTTTTGCTGTTTTACAGCGGCATGAGAATAGGAGAACTTCGGGCGCTCAATGCAGGAGATTTCGACTTTGATAATAATCAAATCAGCATAACAAAAAGTCGAATGAGAATCAATGGTGAAATAACTACACCAAAGACAAAATACAGCATAAGAATAATAGATATGCCGCCCAAAATAATGCAGGAAGTTAAGAATTATATTGATAGTCTTGACGAAGTGACAACGCCGCTCTTCACTCTTGACCTTAGCCCACTGTCAATGGCGCTCAAAAAGTATGCAACAAAGGCAGGATTAAAACCAATTCGCATACACGACCTCCGACATTCGCACGCCAGCTTGCTGATACATAATGGCTTTCCGATAACTTTAATTAGCAAGAGATTAGGCCACAAGTCGCCGGACATAACTCTAAAAGTTTACTCGCATATGTATAAGGAAAGCGGCACAAAAGTAGCACAATTCCTGCAAGATAATCTTGTTAGTCAAAACGTGGTCAAAGATGATTAAAAAAGAATAATAGATTTGAAAAATGCTTTAATGGAGGATTTAATATTGATAGTATCTTGGAATACAACCAATCAATGTA
>JAFUTM010000343.1 GCA_017484235.1 Selenomonadaceae bacterium | reverse complement strand
TCAATGGACCTAAAATATTAAATACTGTACGAATACCCAATTCTTTGCGTATAGATCCAACGTATTTCATTGAAGTATGATACTTCTGCGCAAAAAAGAAGCAGATTCCAATATTTTTCAATAGCTCAACACATTTGTCTGGTTCAAGATCAATATTTATGCCGAGTGCCTCAAGGCAGTCTGCCGCACCACTCTTTGACGACGCTGCACGATTGCCGTGTTTTGCCACTTTTACTCCGGCAGCTGAAATTATAAATGAAGCTGTCGTCGATATATTTATTGATCCTGAATGATCTCCGCCAGTGCCGACAATCTCCAGCACATCGCCCACATTAGTCATATCAACCTTTAGTGCGTGCTCTCTCATAGCAGCCGCGCTGCCAGTAATCTCATCAATAGTTTCAGCTTTTGCACTTTTAGTCGACAACGCAGCTAAATAAGCGGCATTTTGTACAGCCGATGTCTCACCGTTCATTATCTCATTCATCACGCTATATGCTTCTCTGTAAGTTAAGTCTTCCTTGCTTACGACTTTTTTAATTGCTTCCTTTATCATAATAAATAACAATTCTCCTTTATTGTGAAAATACAACTTGCATTTTAACACAAAATTCTGATTATGGCAATAAATAAAATGATAGCAAATAATGTATTCTTATGTTATAATGGTAAAAAATTAATTTGGGAGGTTTTTATAATGAATTTTAAGAAAACTAATAAAAAAATTTGTGCGGCAATTACCGCAGGAATAATGGGCTTAACTTTGAGCGTACCAATTTTGCCAGCTCCAACGGCTTGTGCATTAGGCATCGGAGATATTGTCGGTATAGGTGGTACAGTTTATTCAGCAAGTCAAGCTTATAAAGCTATTGATAAGCAAATAAAAACTTTTAATGAAACCGAAGAAGGACGTGAAGAACTTTATCAGCAGTTCCGCCAACAAAATGGTGTCAACACAGATCCAGCGATTAATGCACGAATGGATAGCATTATGCAAAATCTGACAAGAGCAGTTGGAGAAATCGATCCTTCAATATACGACAAGCCTTATAAATATTTTGTATCTAACGACGAAACTTTAAATGCTGCCTGTTCTTATGGCCACGTGATGATGGTAAACATTGGTGCGTTTAATTATTTGGCAACTGATGATGAGATTGCAGCAATTGTTGGGCACGAAATGGGACATGGGCAAAAAAATCATCTTGCGAAGGGTAACAAGAAAAAGCTAAATAAATTAGTTGTCGCTCAAATCGGTTCAGCGGCAATTGGTGGTGGCGTGATAGCCAGTGCTGTAGCTGCTGTTGCTGCAAATAATTCAGTGGCTCACGGCGACAAAAAACTTGAAACGGAAGCTGATAACCTTTCTTGGGAATACATGTTGCACACAGATTATAATATTGGAGCTGGCGCCGCCGTTATGCAGAGGCTTTCTGAACTTTACGGTGGAAAGGCAAGAAATAAGTTAAAAGCCATATTGAATCCTTCAAATCATCCAAACACCGATTCACGCCGTGATAACTATGTAAAAAGACTTTATGAGTACAGTGGCAAACACGCTACAGCCGCTGACGGCTTAGTTACTATTAATAAAAAGGACTTCATTACTCCAGCAGCAACATCAAATATGAGCAGTGCGGAACGTTCATATTTTGTACTCGGCAATCTTGCTAAGGCTTACCATAATGGACAAAATCAATATGAAGCAACTGTATCAAATGGCACGGTCTATCTCGGCAATCAACCGATTATCACGCCAGTTGCCGGCGATGAATCCGCGCAAGCTATTGCCGATAGACTTAATGAAATAAAATAATCATTACATGTGGAGGCTTTAATATGTCCATAACTAAATTTGCTGAGGATTATTGCAAAAAATTGTTTCACGATAATAATTCAACACTTGCGGAGACTGATCCAGAATTTGTTGAACTGTTTGATAATTTTGCATTTGACGAAGTGGTCAATCAGAACGATTTAGACGAACGTACTAGATTTATGGCAATACTGGCGACATTAATTGGCTGTCAAGGTATTGACGAATTTCACATAATGGTTCCGGCTGCACTTAATGTTGGAGTAACACCGATTGAGGTTAAGGAAATAGTTTATCAGTCGACTGCTTATCTTGGAATTGGGCGTGTGCTGCCGTTTCTTAATACTGTCAATGAAGTTCTTAAAAATCGCGGCATTAAACTTCCACTTGAGCCGCAGTCAACTACAACGCCTGACACTCGACTTAAAGCTGGTGAAGATGCGCAGGTTGCAATCTTCGGCGATGAAATGAGAAATTTTTCCACTTTCGGTCCGACAGAGACTCGTCACATAAACAAATGGTTGACTGATAACTGTTTCGGTGATTATTATACGCGCAAAGGATTAGATTACAAACAGCGAGAGATGATAACATTCTGCTTTTTGGCGGCGCAGGGCGGCTGCGAGGCTCAGCTTACAGCGCACGCCGCAGCAAATATGAGAATTGGCAATGATAAAGCGTTTTTAATCAAAGTTGTGTCACAATGTTTGCCATATATCGGCTATCCACGCAGTTTGAATGTACTCCGAGCTATTGACGAAGCTGAACAAAGACACGTGCCGACCATTGATTAATTAATTTGGAGGTTATAATTTTGAAAATAGCGTTCTTTGATTCTGGTATCGGCGGTCTTTCAGTGCTGCATCACGCTATACAAATTTTACCAGATGAACAGTTCGTTTTCTTCGCAGATGAGGATAACGTGCCTTACGGTACCAAGCCACGTGAAGATGTATTAAAATTCGTTGACGATGCATTTGAGTTTTTGCTGACGCTGAATGTTAAGGCGATTGTTGTTGCTTGCAATACTGCAACCAGTGTTGCTGTCAGAGCTATGCGAAGTAAGTATAATCTTCCAATTATTGGTATGGAGCCGGCGATTAAACGCGCTATTGATTTATATGGCGATAGGCGAGTATTAGTCACTGCCACTCCGATTACCGTAAACGGTGAAAAAATAAAAGCTTTAATTAACAAAGTCGGCAAGGCGCAGCTTATTGACTTGCTTGCATTGCCTAAATTAGTTGAGTTCTCTGAGCGTCAGGAATTTAATTCAGAGGCCGTGACCACTTATCTTAAAGACAAATTTGCGCCGTATGATTTCACTCAATTCTCATCAATCGTGCTCGGCTGTACACATTTTAATTATTTTAAAGATACAATACGGGCAATTCTACCGGATAACGTTAAGTTCGTCGATGGAAATTCTGGCACATTAAGAGAATTGATGCGTCGTTTAAATTTACAGCTGCCTGAGATTAATAATAACAAGCAGCCGCATATTGAGTTTTATTTTTCTGGCCGCAAAATCACTGATCCAAATGAACTCGACAGAATCAATAATTACCTTAAGCGGCTTGATAAAATGCAGAGTATAAATTAAAATAATGAGGAGATTGTATGGATAATTTACTTGAATTGATGATAAATCGCCGCAGTGTTCGTAAATATTCTGCTGAACCTGTGACAGATGAACAGATTAAAACCATAACGACGGCTGCACTGCTCAGTCCGTCCGGTCACTCAAAATATCCGTGCGAGTTTGTCGTCGTTAAAGATCGTGATACCCTTGAAAAAATGTCACATTGCCGCGTTGCCGTTGCCAAGATGTTAAACAATGCCTCTTGCGCTATCGTGACGATTGCGGATAGTGATAAATCTGATACTATTATTGAAGATTCTTCTATTGCGATGATGAATATGCATTTAATGGCAGCTTCGCTTGGCCTTGGCAGTTGCTGGATTCAATTGCGTTCTCGTGACGCTGAAGACGGCACTAACAGTGAAGATTATATTCGTTCAGTACTTAACATTCCAGATCATTATTTGTGTCAAGCGATTTTGTCAATTGGCGGCTTAGAAAAGACACCTAAACCACACGATATTAACAAACTTAATTTCGATAAGATTCACCTTGAACAATTCTAAACAAAAAATACAACCCAAAAGTAGGAGCTGTTGCAATGAGCGACAACTCTTTTTTTGTACTCTGACAAAAATTAGACATCACTAAAAAAGTACGCAACGTTCACTATGTAAACGAGAAAATGTCCTTCAACATTTACAATATGTGCAAGTGCAAATTTTATCAATAAAATAATCGCAGGCGTTTCTTCCCACGATTTAAGTTTTGTTATTCTGGAAAGTATGGTTTCAAAATTGCAGCAAACTCCTCAATATAATCTTTTGTTGTATCTGCCCGCCAAAATGCATAATACTTTCGATAAACCTGTTTATCTTTATGAATTATTGGCACATACTTTACTATTTTTGATTCTGCTGGCGGTTGATTAAATTCTATCGGAAAATATCCTTTGTTTGATACTACCATCAAATGTGCTTCTTCTAAATTTTCTGCATAGATGAAATCGCTTTTTACTCCAAGATACTCTCTGTAAAATATTTCTTCGTTGTGTTTTTGATGTTGAGGCGCGATCAGAATTATTGGCGTATTCTTTAAATCATTTACTGTTATCGTTTCAAGTTGTGCAAGCGGATTATTTATTGCCAGCTCTGCATAAACATAACCATTTGTTAAAAAATAATTGACATATTGCTCTGACGGCTTACGTCTCAAATCACTCAATACTACATCTGCTTTACCATTTCGCAAATAGTCATAAAGTTCTTCGTGAGTTCCTTGTACTAGCTGGAGAAATACTTCAGGACATTTTACATTAAACTCTGTTATTGCCTCTTTAAGTTCAATTCCTCGATAATGACGCAAATATCCAATTGTAAGTTCGTGTTCGACGCCTTTGGCTAATCTTTTGGTTTCTGAGCAAAGCCTGTCAAAGTCGCTCACTATAACTAAGCTTTTTCTGTAAAAATATTCTCCTGCTGTCGTCAATGAAATTTTACGTTTTTCCCGTTGCAAGAGCTGTATACCTAGTTCTTTTTCAAGTGCTTGTATTTGCTGCGATATTGCCGACTGCGAGATATAACATTCTTCCGCCGCCTTCGTGAAATTTTGATAACGTACTACTGCCTGGAAATATTTCATTTGCTTTATCAATGCTAATTCTCCATTAAAAAGATTTACCTGCCCATTGAATCACTTGTTTTTCAGATTGTGCTGCCTCTGCTCCGTGAATAGCTAAGCCGTTCAATACACTTGCCGTCGGACACGTCTTTTTTATTTGACTGACACTTCCACCAAGTCCGCTGCCTTCATGTGTACAAAACGGTTTAATAATTTTGCCACTAAAATCATAGTGTTCAAGAAATGTGAAAACAGCCATCGGTTGCACAGCCCACCAAATTGGATATCCAAGATAAATTGTGTCATATTCATCAATACTTGCAAGATAATTTTTCAACTCTGGACGTGCCTTTTGTCTCAACTCTTCTTTCGCAATGTTCGTACATTCAGTGTAATCAATCGGATATTCTTTGACTGTATCAATCTCAAAAAGATCGCCGCCGACCGCTTTTTGAATAAATTCAGCAATAACTTCAGTATTACCCTTTGCCAGATTTTTAATACCGCCATTGACATAATTCTGCCCTTTGCGTGAATAGTAAGCTATCAAATTCTTTGCCATTTATTTCACCTCGTGAACCACCAACGACTAAAGTCGCAGGCTTCTAAGAGACAGTAGTTTTTCAGGTCTCCATTTAAGAAGTTTGCAGGCATAGCCTGTTTGTTGATCAAGCCTCTCAACTTTTCCTAACCAACACGCTGTGCGTGCCTTATTCTTATCGGCGTGTACTTTTGATTGGTCGAGCCTCTCAACTTTCCTGAACCGACACGGCTTGCGAAGTGACAGCAGCTTAGCCAACTAAAGAATCGCCACTACACGATAAGACCTTTCGTCTACACGCTTACTTTGATTCTACTTGCACCTTTTCTCTTAAACCCGTCACGATTCAGTAAGTGTCGCGCTGCGGCGAGTGGGAAGTGCTCCGCCAAATTTTGTTAGTTTAATACATTTTGATAACGCAGACGACTACTGCGACGTTGGATTTTACGACAAAACGATTTTATTGCCAACCACACC